>DATKPK010000198.1:0-8381 GCA_035524095.1 Binataceae bacterium (SeqCode)
CATCATCAAGTTCTTCCGAGGTTCGCCGTCCAACTTGCCTCCACAGATACGCCACCTGATGTTTGCTCAATAGTCCAAGGTCTTTGCATCTATAGACCATTGCCTGCACAGACACGCGCCACCGCTTTTTCAGTTCCAGAAAATAATTGAGAGAGGTCGATAGCACTTCCTGCGGAAATGATCTGCGTGGCAACAGGAGAGCCCCCGCAAAATAATTGGCCTGACGTTCAACTGCTGCCAAATTTTCAGACGTAACCTCTACGTGCGAATGGCAAATTATGTGACCAAGCTCATGTGCCAAATCGAAATTTTCGCGAGGAAGCGAGTGTTTATCTTCGGAAAGGAGAATATAGGGCCTTCCCGCCTGCCAGCGTGAAACCGCGTCCATATCTGCGCATTCAACTGACTCTTTAATTAGGACAATACCGTTCGCCTCTAGTGTTGGAGCAAGATACTCGATCGGAAGCGAGCCAAGTTCCCACTTCTCGCGCACCGCCTCCGCAGCGATTTCTAACCATTCCAAATTAGCGGCGGTGCCAACGTCCTTCACAGGGGGAAGATTGACAGGCGGAAGTTCGATAAATCGTTCAACATAAGAAACGATATCGGCCGACCATTCCAATCGGCGCGCGACCCGTAACCTATCTGCTCGATTCATTCTCGCGAGGCTGCGCCAATATGGCGTGCCAAATCGCTCTCTGGCGGAAGGGCGATCCGCCGAAAAAAAGGCTGGCGGCTGGGCCGTCAAAACGATGATTTTGCCCATAATCTCCGGGCCGGGCGAGTGCTGCCCAACTTCATATTGCGCTACCGCTTGTGCGGTGATGCCGAGCGCTTCGGCAAAAGCTTCGCGAGTATAGCCGCGCGCCTCGCGTGCTTCTTTGATACGTTCAGGAACAATACGCGGCAGGAACAAATCATTCATCATTGCTCGCTGCATCCTGCTCGAAGTTGTCCTGGCCGACAGCGCGGGCAAACTCCTCGCGGAATTTCAACATCATCGCCGGATTTGGCTTGCTTGACGTGGCCTCCGTAGTTGCGGCGCCAGGCGTCGCTTCCAGCGCGGTTACATGCGCTAAGACATCAATGTAAGTGAGCCACTTATTTTCCTCTGGTTCCGGCATACCGAGCGCGAGGTGTGTTAATTCGCCACGGCCTGTGGCGCCCCACATCAACCATCCGTACAACCGCGGAACTGATTCCATAACCTCATGGAGAGGAAGCAACTTTCCTTCATGAAACAAATCCGCGCTGTTGGATGCGCGGTTATCTTGACGAATTGGCGCTTCAACAGGGAAAGCGCCTGCCTCCTCCGTCCGGACGATATGCAATTCGATTTTCTTTGAACGGATGCGAAGGAGATGTGACGTTCCGTTGGTATTTGTTACTTCGTCAGCCTCAAAAGGCAGTTCCTTCGACTTGCAAAGCGATTGAATGCGCCACATCAGGCAAGCCCGACGCAGCATTCCACGTTGATCGCCACCAACAAGGGTCGTCAAGAACGGCGTATTACGTCGAACGCCGTCTGCGATTTTGATAGCTTCGCGGGTCCCGCGTGTGACGGTGGGCCAGTGGAGTTCAGGATACGCAGCTACAAGGAGGTTGCGGTATTCCTCTGACATAAACCCCTCGTTGCAATTTGCAAAGTTCAAGAGGTTTACAGCGATTCGCCTTCTGGCTCAAGCAATTTACAGAGTTATCCCCATCGAGCTTTCGCCCCTTTACGGGCAATCATAGATCGCTGTTTTTTCGACATTTTTGCCGCTCTTGCCTTACCGCCCATACGCCCAAGGGCAACAGCGGCGGCATTCTTGCCGTCGTCCGTGGTCAAATCCTCCGCGTCGCCGGTCGCGATCTTGCCGACCAGCACGGCGGCTGCATTGGTGTCGGCGGGGCGCTTTTCGCCTTTTGGTCCACGTGGCATTCGTATAGCCTAATGCTTAGCGGTAAGCTTCGCAAGCCATAGGTCGCCACCATGTTTCGATTGTTTCGTCGTCAATCTCAGCAAGAAGCGAAATTGGAATCTGTTTTGGACACCCTCGCTGTTATGCATGGCCAGATTAACGTTCAGCATCTCATCATCACTGTGCTTATAGATTTGCTGGATGACCCGAAGCGAGACGAGCTTATTGCTGCATTTAAAGCCTTACTTGGAGCACGCTTTGGAGGCGATCCAGAGTGGTTAGATGAGGGGCGCAAAAGAGATTACAACAATACGATCAGTGCCATGCTCATGTCATTTATAGAGGCGGCAGAGCAGCCGCCGCCACAATCAAACTGAGTCACCGCCATGAATTCGGTTCTGCACCCCAACCGCCGTGGTCTATTTTGCCGCGCACAGCGGACTCCGTGCCGGCATGCCCGGATGTCTGAGAAGGGCCAATAGCAGACATTCGTCAGCGGCTAATTCACTGCCTGCGGCTCCGGAAATTTCCAAGTGCCGTGCAGAATTTCGGCGCGCGGCCGATAAAGCCGCACCGTATAGTTCCAGTCGGGCATGATCGGCAGGCAGTTCGGAATTTTTCCATCGCAGCCACCGAATTGGATAGTGACGGCGCCATCAGGGTCTTTCTTCGCCGTAATATTGTTCAGCGAATAGGCGTTGTAGGGGTTCTTCTCGAAATAGCCGGCGGCGTTATAGACGCTGACTGACCAGAAGGCGTTGACCGGCACATCCTTGACGTGAAGTCTGTAGATGGTTGCGCCATCATTCTTTGGTACGTTCTCGCCGATATAGGTCGCATCCTTATCGGGATTGCCGCCCCAGCCGGCAGCGGTACCGATCAGGTGCTTAATCGGATCAACCTCATCCTTAGTCCCGAAGGCGTGTCTGAAGCCGTCTGTGTGCTTAGCGAGTACCAAAAGGGCATCCCGAACTTCTTTCAGACTTGCTTGATCCCAGTTCGGCAGTTCGAGCTTGCCGACTTCCTTCTGGCTGACCTTGATCGCATCTTGGAGTTTGTGAACCTCGTCGAGGTCTTTCGGATCGTTGGGATCGACTAAGGTGCGGATCGCCACCATCACATAACGGGTGCCGACATTCTTTTCGGTGAGTGTGTGCGGCCTGTCGTCGTAAGCGACAAACGGGACATAATGATCCTCGTTGATGATCTCAAGCGACATAAAGCGCTTGCCGGCGTCAGGCAGCGTGATCGTCAGCGGCCCGGCTGCGAGATCGAACACGCCAAAGGAATAAAGCGTGTCGCGGTTGAGCCGAATAACCGTCTGATTGTCAATAGAAGCAGGCTCACGATGGTGGCTGAGTTTGCCGAGCCCGGCTTCCTTGGCATTAGTCGCCAGATAATTGTCGGTCTCGGCACGCACGAAATTATCGACAGTGACAGGGACCGCAGTGCTCGAACCTGACTGCGCGTGCGCCATTGCAGGTAAGAAAATCAGACATAGCGATACGACGATGGCATTTCTCATGGTGCGGTTCCCGGTGCATGACTGCAATGGAGCCTAGCCCCATTGCGTGGCCGGTCAATGTCCGCTTCGGGTCATCAACTGCCCTCAAGTGCCCGCGTTATCTTGTCTGCTGTTCGCCGGATTGCCGACATTTGAGAACGCGCGGCAGAGCGCAGTTCAGTGCCATGAACGGAAATAGGCCACCAGGCTCGTCGCTATAACGGACTTAAACGAACAATCGCGCGACTTCTGCGTTGTGCGAGAACCGGACAAGGTGCACTGCAGCAAACCGACGGTCTATTCCGATCACCTCGTCGGCGATGGAGATCTGTTTCTGAAGGATATCAGATCGAGCGCTAATTCGATTTAGGCGCTCTGGGATGGGTTGCACCGTGCTCTCCGAAGAAGTAGGTTTTATTTGAGAACCGCCACCGGGAGCGTGCCGAAGCTTCCCTTTTTTCGGCGGCGCTGATGCTGTCGGCGGGCAGCGTTGCCATCTCCAAAAACACAAATATTCGTTTCGCTAGATCATGCCGCGGGTGATGCCCGTCTGAGTGCCGGCATAGGGAGGCTGACATGAATTTCGCCGCGTTTAGAACGCTGACCGGCAGTTCATGCGCAAGCGCACTGTTCGTGACGCTCGCGCTGACGATCGGCACGGCACAGGCGCAAGAAAAGACCTACGTCATGAAGATAACCGCGCCGACCCTTAACGCCTCGCCCGACGCCTATGCGAGGAGTTACGCAGCGGCTATCGAAAAGGCGTCCGGGGGCCGCATCAAAACCGAGGTCTATCCGGCAAGCCAACTCGGCTCGATTCCACGGCAGATCGAAGGTACACAGTTCGGCGCCATCCAGTGCGCGGTTATTCCGCCGGAGTTCTTTGTCGGGGTCGACGAGCGCTTTGAGGTGCTGGCCGCGCCCGGACTGGTCAGCTCGGTGACGCAGGCCCAGCATATGGCAACCGACCCGGAGGTGTTGAAGCTGATGCTTGGGCTCGGTGCCGAGAAAGGACTGCGCGGTGTCGGGCTGCTTTTGGGTGAGCCGAACGAAATCGTCGCCAAAACCGCGATCCGCCACCTCGGCGACCTCAAAGGCAAGAAGATCCGAATCTTTGCCTCGGATTTTCAGTCCACGACCTTTGAGCGGCTAGGAGCTACGCCAGTGGCGATGTCGCTTGGCGATGTTCTGCCGGCGATTCAGCAAGGCGCCATTGACGGTGCGGTGGGCGGCGTCGAGGCGTTCTCTGGTCTACACTTCTTCGATACAGCGAAATACATCACAATGACCAACCATGCGGCGATCTTCCTGGTCGTTGAAGTCAACCGCAAATGGCACGATTCGCTGCCGGCGGATTTGCAGGAGATTGTCGACAAGACGGCTGCCAACGTAGCGACTGCGATCAATCCGCAGCTGGATGAACTGCTAGAGCAGGCGAAAAAGCGCTGGGTGAATAACGGCGGCGAGCTCATCAACCTGCCTGCCGACGAGCAAACTGAAATGCTTAAAGTTCTCGCAAGCGTCGGCGCCGACGTAGCGAAGCGGAAGCCGAATGTCGAGGCGGCTTACGAGATCGTCACTGCGGCGGCGCAACGAGCGCGGTAGCCTGTCCCGTCGGGAATGCGCAGCCGGCGATTTGACGTGCTCTGGCGCCTGAACCGCCCCGCCAGCAGCGAAAGCTAGTCAGTTTTCCGTTTGGAGACCGTGCTCCGATCCATGCGCAGAATGGCCTACGCGATACGCATTTGCATCGCCGCGTTCCTGTTATCGTCGGCAATGCCGTCCCGGGCGCCTGCCGCGGACGACAAGCCCTACGTCATGAAAATTGCGCTGGCCACCGTGAACGATGCGTTGCATCAATTCGCAAAGGCCTACGCCGCCGCGGTCGAGAGGAATTCAGGCGGCCGGATCAAGGCCGAGATTTATCCCGAGAGCCGGTTGGGTTCGACCCAGCGACAAGTCGAAGGCGTGCAGTTCGGCGCGATCCAGTGTTTGATCGTCCCGCCTGAATTTTTGGCTGGCGTCGATGAACGTTTCGAGCTTCTGACAGCCCCCGGTCTTGTCACCTCAATAACAGATGGGCAACGCCTTGCAGCTGATGCGGCGGTCAAGCAGTTGATGCTCGGCCTTGGCGCCGACAAAGGATTGCACGGCGCGGCGCTGTTCATGGCAGCGCCTTCATCCGTTGTTGCCATTAAACCAATCCGGCATCTCGGCGACTTCAAAGGCAAGAAGATTCGAATCTTTGCGTCGCAATTTCAGACCGAGGCGCTGCGACGTCTTGGCGCAGTACCGAAGCCGATGACGTTGGGTGAAGTTCTACCGGCGCTCCAAGATAACGTGCTCGACGGAGCCGTCGCCGCAACAACCGTCTTTGTCACCATGCATTATCAAGATGCGGCGAAATACATCACCGAAACCGGGCAACCGGCGATCTTCGGAATCGCCGAGCTGAGCAAGAGATGGTACGATTCCCTGCCGAAGGATCTGCAGGAAATTGTCGACGAAGCGGCCAGTTCGGAAGCCGCAACTCTCAATCCGTGGGTCGTTGATTTCAATGCCAAGGCGCGGCAAGCTTGGCTTGCGGGCGGCGGCGAACTGATAACGTTGCCGGCGGAGGAACAGTCGGCAATGCTGACCGCGCTGGCGAGCGTCGGTGAGGATTTGTCCAATGCCAAGCCAGAACTTCATGTGGGTTATCAAATCGTGACCGAAGCCGCCCAACGAAACCGCTAGGCGGCAGAACGGTCGGGCACTGCGCAAGACGAAACTATAACAGAGCGGCGGGTTAACCGTTCGAGCCAACGGGGTTTACAAAAGCCAAGGGAGGTTCCGCCTTGCTCGATCGCGTGGTCATAGCGGTTCGCTGGCTCCTGGCGACGACTCGCGCGACAGCCGCAGTGCTTTTGATCGCCAGTGTCGGGATCAACTTCGTCAACATTATCGGCCGCTACTTCTTCAGTGTCTCGATCCAGTGGGCCGAGGAAATGATGCTGTTCCTGATGGTCGGCTGCGTATTCACGGGCTGCTGTGCCGTGGCGTGGGAGGGGCGTCAAATCCGGATGGATGTCGTGCTGGCGATGTTGCCGCCAAAGCTGCACCAGCTGATCGATGTGTTATCGGAACTTGTAATGATCGCGGCGGCCGCGGCCGTGACGGTCTTCGCCTGGCCCGTCATCAGCCAGTTGGCCGCGTTCGATGAGCGAAGCCAAGCCGCCAATTTTCCGCTTGTCATTCCGCAAGCAATGGTTCCGGTCGGCTACACGTTGATGGCCCTGGTGGTCGCGGTGCGACTTCTTGTGCGATTCCGCGGCGGTTCTGCGAATCCCACCGATGCGCCGCACTAAGAGGTGCCGGGGATGGCCTACCTTATCTTTTTCGGCCTGCCGGTTGTGCTGCTTGTCCTCGGTTTTCCGATCTTTCTCATCCTGCTCGTAACCTCGATTGCCGCGATCCTGACCATTGGCGATGTTCCCGCCGAAGCCATTCAGACCTACATGTTCGGCAGCCTCGATAGCTTTCCGCTGCTCGCGGTGCCGTTTTTCGTCCTTGCCGGGGAAATCATGGCGCAAGGTGGTATTGCGCGGCGGATCATCGCGATGGTCATGGCTATCGTCGGTGGCATACGCGGCTCCCTTGCCGTTACCACGGTTGCGGCTTCCGAGTTGTTTGGCGCGATGTCGCATACGGCGGTGGGTACAGTCATCGCCATGGGCCGGATGATCTATCCCTCACTCAAAGAAGGTGGATACAACGAGCGCTTTGCCGTCGGTCTGATTGCCTCGTCAGGCGCCATTGCGGTTGTCATTCCGCCGTCAATAGCAATGATCCTTTACGCCGTATCGGCGGAACAATCCGCAGTTTTGCTATTTACTGCCGGCATCCTGCCCAGCATCTTGATCGGAATTATCGATGCTGCCTACGTGATGAGCTACGCCAACTTCAAGCGCGTTCCGCTTGGCAGCAGGGCGCATTGGCAGACCATTTGGAAAACGAGCAAGGAGGCCAGCTGGTCAATCGGATCGCTGGCCGTGATTTTCGGCGGCATCTACGGCGGCGTCTTCACGCCTACTGAAGCCGCCGGCGTCGCGGTGGTCTACTCGCTGTTCGTGACGATGGCCGTCTACCGCGAAGTCGATCTTGCCGGATTCTGGCGGATTCTGCAGGCTTCGGCTTATCTCGTCTCGCAGATCCTGCTCATTGTGACCTCCGCCGGGATCTATTCGTGGTTGCTGACGACCAGTGGAATACCGCAACAGATCGTTGAATCGATTAACGCGCTGCATATGCCGAAGTGGGAACTGCTGCTCAGTCTCAATGTCGGTCTCTTACTCGCGGGAAGCTTCCTTGAACCGCCGGCAGCAATCCTGATCTTGACACCGTTGCTCTTGCCTATCGTTCGCGGCGTCGGGGTGAACCCCATTCATTTTGGCATCATCGTCGCTGTCAATCTCAGTCTCGGTATGTATACTCCGCCGTTCGGCTTAAACCTGTTTACTTCTCAGGCGATCTTCGATGCGCCATTGAGCCGAATTTATCTCGGAGTATTACCTTTTTTGCTGCTGAATTTCGTGGCGCTGATGATTATCACCTACGTGCCGGCAATTTCGATGGTGCTGTTGCATCATTGATTGCTCGATTCCTCATGGCAAAGACCATTGCGGCTTCAGGTTGCTGCCGGTTCGGCCTCGGGAAATTGCATCTGCCATTCAGGATTTCGGCGTGCCGGCGATAGAGACGCACGATGACCACCCATCGCGGGCGGCGGAGCGTCCGCCTTCGATCACAGGTATCTTGTGCGCCAAAAACAACGCGGCGACGTGCGACGATTTATCAGCGCAGCAAGCGTGCAAGGAGCGTCACGACGTCGCGTCGCCCATGCGTCCTTCCAAAGCGGCCAACCTCATCACATCGAATGGGGGTTGTTGTGCGTCGCCGCAGATCGCTGCGCTCGACGTCGGCTCCGGGTCAAA
>DATKPK010000199.1:0-6698 GCA_035524095.1 Binataceae bacterium (SeqCode)
GTCAAAAGATGCCTCTCAATTCGAGGCGTCGCCGAGTAATTCCGACCTAATCCACAATATTCTCATCATTTCTCGTCTTTAACCATCTGTTGAAATGTTATTCTAGCTTCACTGACTCATATCTGTTAATTTTTACCTCACGAGACTAGAAGTCGGCATTGAGATAGCTGAATTCACGGCCCATCTCGAAAGGGTCGTAGCAAAACTTTCACAGTCGGCCCGAAGTGATCATCTGCGACGTCACCGCCACCCACGTCGCTGTCATCTGTGCGAGATCGCGCTAAGGGAGGTCAAATGGACACTTTCAGCATAGGTGATCAGGCGATCGGTACGATTCGGAAGCTGATCGACCAGATGGCCCTGACTAGGGGCGAGCAGATCTTCCTCATCAACCCGGAGACTGGAAAGAAGCTGACGTTTGCGGCGTTGCGCGATCAGGCGAAAGCGATTTCTACCATTCTGCGCCGAGCCGGTCTGGAGCGCGGCGACAAGGTCGCATTTCTGCTCGACAACGGGCTTTTCACGGTCCAATTGTTCTTGGGGACGATGTACGGCGGTTTCGTCTCAGTCCCTCTGAACGTGCGCGCCGGTGTCACTCAGCTCGCGTTTACGCTGGAACATTGCGACGCCAAGGTGGTCTTTGTTGAAGACCAGTACATCGCTCTCGCCAAGGAAGCGCTCGCCACTGTCAGCCGGCCGGTAAAAGTGATTCCTGCCAGCCTGGCCGACTTCGCGCGAGACCTGCTGAGCTCCGCGGTTGACGCCGATGAGGCCCTGCTGGAGGCGCCCGCCGCCGAGGACGTCGCGCTGCTGATGTACACCTCTGGCAGCGTGGGCGTGCCAAAGGCCGCCATCCATTCGCATCGGACAGTGCTTGCTCACGGACGCAATTCGGCGCGATCCCATCAGCTCACCGCAGCGGACCGTTCCTTACTCGTCCTGCCGATCTATCACATCAACGCCGAGTGCGTGACGCTGATGCCAACCCTGCTGAGCGGCGGCTCGGTAGTAATCCCGCACCATTTCAACGTCAGCCAGTTCTGGGATTGGATGGACGAGTTTCGCTGCACTTGGTCGGCAGTCGTGCCGACAATCATCTCGCAGCTGCTGGACTGGAAGGATCTCCGCGCGGGTCAGCGTGACGCCTGCTTCAAGCGGATTCGCTTCATCCGTTCGTCTTCGGCACCGCTTTCGCCATCGTTACAGCGGGAATTCATGGAGAGATTCCCGCTTCGGCTGATTCAGGCGATGGGTTCCAGCGAGGCCGGCAACATTTTTTCGAACCCGCAGGCGCCGGGCGAGAACAAGATCGGAACCCCCGGCCTGGCGTGGGGTTTCGAGACCCGTATTGTAAACCTCGAGGGGCTCGAGGTTGCAGTCGGGGAACCAGGTGAGGTCCTGATTCGCGGTGCGGCCGTGACGCAGGGTTACTACAAAGACCGGGAACAGACCGCGGCTGTGTTCGACGCCGAAGGCTGGCTGCACACCGGTGACCTCGCCTACCAGGATCAGGACGGCTACTTCTTCATTATCGGACGGTCGAAGGAGCTCATCATCAAGGGCGGGATGAATATCGCACCGCGTCAGATCGACGAGGTGCTGGAATCTCATCCGGCGGTTCTGGAAGCAGCAGTAGTCGGCGTTCCGGACCATTACGTCGGCGAGGATCTGGTCGCTTTTGCGGTGCTGCGGACGGGCATGAAAGGTGACGAGCGCGAGATGCTCGCGTTTTGCGAGGGCCGCCTAGGCCACTTCAAAACGCCAACGCGAATTCATTTCGTCGAGGAGCTGCCGAAGGGTCCTTCCGGCAAGGTGCAACGCTTGCGGTTGCTCGATCAGGCTGGACAACTGGCTGGCCCGCTGTACAGCAATGGCCATGCTTCGAGCAACGGCCAAATCGCGCAAACCGTTGAATCCTCTGCGGGTGCAGCTATAGACCAAACGATCGCCCAAAGCTGGGCTGACGTCCTCGCTCTCCCGCAGGTCGGCAACGACGTCAACTTTTTCGCCTTGGGTGGCCACTCCCTGACGGCAATCCAGTGCCTGGCACGCATCCGCGAGAAGCTGCCGGTTGCGCTTTCGTTGTCGGATTTCTTCGAAAACCCCACCGTCGCTCAGCAAGCTGAGCTGGTCAGACAGCGGTTGTCCGTAAACGGCTCCAGCAACGGCCATACGATCGCCCCAGATTCGGTGACTTCGCAGGGGTCATCCGCGGCGCAATTGACCAGGGCGGCGGAACTCCCGACGATTCCGGTGCATGGCCGCAGCTGGTCCCATCCGCTCAGCCTAGGGCAGCGGCGCATCTGGTTCTTCGAGGAACTGGCGCCCGGCGTGCCGCTCTATAATGAGTCGGAAGCCTCACGGTTGCTGGGCGAACTCCGGGCCGACGCGATGGAGCAAGCCCTCAACCATGTCATCGCGCGCCACGAGATACTGCGCGCCACTGTCCAGGTGGGTGAAGAGGGCCCTGTAGCATTAGTCCACGCCAGTTGGCCGTTGCGTATCAAGCACATCGACTTGAGCAATCTTTCCCCCGCGCAGCGCCAGGCTGAAGTGAAGCGCCTGCTGATCGATGAGCCTCGGCAACCGTATCACCTCGATAAAGAGCCCGGAATCCGGGCAACGCTAATTCGTCTGAGGCCGGCCGAGCACGTCTTCATCCTCATGATGCATCATCTCGTCTGCGACTGGGCTTCCGAAGGCGTTTTATGGCGGGAGTTGTCATCCGCTTATCGAGCGATTTGCCGAGGCGAGCGACTAGATGCCGCTCCTCTGCCGATCCAATACGGTGATTATGCCCTCTGGCAGCAACAACGGATTGCCGACACTAGTTTCGCTGGCGACCTTGATTTCTGGGAAGCCAACTTACGCGGTGCCCCCGAACTGTTGGAATTGCCGTCAGATAGACTCCGTCCGCAAGTCCCTTCATATGGTGGTGCGAAGCAGAGGTTTCGGCTTGGCGCGAGCCTTACCAATGCGTTGCGAGATTTTAGCCGGCGAGAGCAGACGAGTCTGTTCACGGTCTTTGCCGCCGCGTTCAACACTCTGCTCTATCGTTATACGGGCAGCGAAGACATCCCGGTGGGCATTCCGATTGGCGACCGCGAACGCCCGGAACTGCAGCCTCTGATAGGCTTTCTGCTCCACACGCACGTGTTGCGCATCCGTCTCTCCGGAGCGATGCAGTTTCGGGACTTGCTCCCCATTGTTCAAAGCGGCTTGTTAGCGCTCTACAGCCATCGCGAAGTGCCCTTTGATCAGGTCGTCAGCAGGATAAGCCCGCAGCGCAGCCTGAGCCATACGCCACTATTCCAGGTGATGTTCAACTGGCGCGACGGTGACCAGCAACTATCGCGCATCGGCCTAGACGGGCTAGTGACGGAATCAGTGCTCGCCGAAGCCGGGACCGCGAAGTTCGATCTGACGATGATGGTGACCGATGATGTGGACGAAGTCTGGCTTGAAGCGGAATACAACACCGACCTCTTCGAAACCGATCGTATCGCCCGGATGTTCGGCCACTATCAGACGCTGCTGGAAGCGGTAGCCACGGACCCGGAAATGTGCCTCGCAAAACTTCCGTTGTTGACCAAGGCCGAGCGCCGCCAACTGCTGGTCGAATGGAACGCGACAGATGTCGCGTATCCGCAGGAACTGTGCCTCCACCAACTCATCGAGCAGCAGGCGGAACGGACTCCGGATGCGATAGCCGTGGTATTCGGCGATAGTGAGATTACGTATCGCGAGTTGAATCAGCGCTCCAACCAGTTAGCGCATCATCTTCGTCAGCTTGGAGTGACCGCGAATAGCCTGGTTGCGATCTGTATAGACCGATCCGTCGAGATGATGGTGGGGCTCCTTGGAATCTTGAAAGCGGGTGGCGGATACGTCCCTCTCGATCCAGCATATCCGCAGGAACGCTTGGCTTTTATGCTCGCGGATTCCGGAGCGAGGCTACTTCTCACGCAAAGCAGGCTGTGCGAGGGGCTTCCCGGAAATTGTGCCACCTTATGCCTGGACACGAATTGGGACAGCATCGCAAAGGCGGAAAGTTCGGCCCTTGACTCCATCGTGAATCCGAACGATCTGGCATATGTAATCTATACCTCGGGTTCCACGGGTCAACCGAAGGGAGTCGAGATTACTCATCGATCGGTAGTCAACTTACTATCGTCGATGCGCCAGCGGCCCGGCCTGGAAGCGTCAGACACGCTCCTGGCGGTGACTACACTCTCCTTCGATATTGCCGTGCTCGAACTGTTTTTACCGTTAACATTGGGGGCCAAGCTTGTGGTGGCCAGCCGCGAGACGGCTATCGACGGCAATACTCTTCTCGAGCTTTTGCACAAGTCTGGCGCTACCTTCATTCAAGCCACACCGATAACGTTTCGCATTTTAATTGCCGCTGGATGGTCCGCTGGGGGATCGCGACTCAAGGTCCTATGCGGCGGCGAAGCACTATCGCGCGATCTGGCCGATGAAATTCTGAACCGTGCTGATGAACTCTGGAATTGTTACGGGCCAACCGAAACTACGATCTGGTCATCGATCGTAAAGGTTCCACCAAGTGGGCCGGTTACCATCGGCAAGCCAATCGCTAATACACAGTTTTACATGCTTGACGGCGAGGGCGAGGTTTGTCCGATTGGTAACTACGGTCAACTGCATATCGGTGGGGCTGGCCTGGCACGAGGTTACTTCCGGCGGCCGGAACTGACCGCTGAAAAATTCGTTTCCGATCCATATTCCGGCGAGCCAGGGGCACGCCTCTACAAGACCGGCGACCTTGCGCGTTATCTGCCCGACGGCAACGTCGAGTATCTCGGACGCATGGATTATCAGGTCAAATTCCATGGCTTTCGCATCGAGCTAGGTGAGATAGAATCGGCCCTTAAGCAACATCCTGGCGTCGGCAACTGCGTCGTAGTCGCGAAGGAGACCAGTGGCGACAAACAACTACTCGCATACGTGACGGCCGCCGATCAAGATTTCGTTCCCGCCGTTGGAGAGTTGCGCGACCTGCTGAAGCAAAGTCTTCCCCATTACATGATCCCGAATGCTTTCATGACTTTGGCGCAGTTGCCGCTGACTTCCAACGGCAAGATCGACCGCAAGTCCTTGCCCGCACCGGAACCGGGACGAGCGAGTCACGAGCTGGGCTATGTCGCTCCGCGCACGTCAATGGAAGAGGTCCTCGCAGAGATTTGGCTCAAGCTACTAGGGCTAAAAACGGTAGGGATCCATGACGATTTCTTTGCTTTAGGCGGTGATTCGCTCCGAGCGACGCGCCTCATCGCCGAAGTTCATAAATCGCTCAATCTGAAGGTCTCGGTCCAGGCCTTCTTTCTGGAACCGACCATCGAGAGGATGGCGAAAGTTCTCGAGGATCAGCCGAAAGAAGAGAGCGAGGGTCCAAAGAAGGCATTCCACGTTATTCTGCGCCGAGGGTCCAAATCTCTGTCCATCGTCCCCGAAGATGATCGACTAGTAGCACTCCAAGCGGCAGAGGGATTACCGCCGTTCTTCGTCGTCAATTCTTATCCCTACTTCATTGATGTGGTGAAGCTGCTGAGTACTGACCAGCCAGTCCTAAGCCTTGTCGGTAAGGAAATGATCGAAACATCATCGACTTACAGCATTGTCAAGGAAGCCGCTGGGCACGTTCAAACGATTCTGGAATGCGCGCCGCGGGGACCGTATATGCTTGGCGGCTTTTGCGCTTCGGGTATTGTAGCTTACGAAGTCGCTCAGCAACTTCTTCAGCGCGGGCATAAGGTAGCGTTGCTAGTAATCTTCGACACAGTCAATCCCCACTATATGCGCCAATACTCAGCCTTTCATACGAGACTGGCTTATCATCGGGCTGCCGTGAAAGGGATGCGCTGGAGCCAAGTTCCTCACTGGACAGTGGCTAAAGTCGCCAGCCTCCTTGCGAAGAAAACACAAGGCCCAGGACATTCCATAGGAGCTGAGGATCCAAATCCGACTAGCGATCAATTCGAATTTGCACACCGTTTTGGCTTCTCGCCGGTACGTATTGCCGCTTCGCGTAAATATCGACCGACGCCATACCCTGGTAGAGTTCTGCTCTTTAAAAGTCATCGCTACCTTAGTGGTCGATACTCCAACCCTTGCCTAGGGTGGGACCGGCCGGTTCATGGCAAAATTGACGTATGCCAACTCAGCACTAACGAGCATCTCGAGATCTTCAAGTCGCAGTCTGACCGGGAGCTGGTTGCGGAAAAGTTGCGCCAACACTTCAATGAAGTGGCAGCGACTCTGACAGCAGTAGAGCAGGAAACCGTTCTAATCCCGCGAGGAGATTTGCCTTTAGCTGGGCTGAAACATGAAATCCACGAGGAAAGAATTACGAACGTTCGCGGATAAGACGATCGATGTTGTGGGCTAGATCCAGACGGGCGCGCTCGAATCCGGGGACGATCAGATTTGATCAGGACTCAGCCGAGTTTGATGGGTAAGCTCTTTACCGAGCAAACTCAAAGTTGCGATCTACTTGGTGACTGAGCGTTCGTGCGAACGTGCTTCGAGAACAATTTACCCGCGCATGAAAAGCAATCAGTCGAAACCCTGGAAAGGAATTATCTTGGCCGGTGGAGCGGGAACCCGGCTTTATCCCATAACCCGTGCGGTTTCCAAGCAGCTGGTGCCGATCTACGACAAGCCAATGATCTATTATC
>DATKPK010000200.1:0-9364 GCA_035524095.1 Binataceae bacterium (SeqCode)
CGTACAGGTTGCCGTTTCCGAATGCCGCTCGCGCTTCCGATTCGCACCGCCGGTATGCTTCTTCGATTTCCTCTGGCCGATAGACCGGCCGCATACCTCGGCCACCACCACCCGCGACCGCTTTGATCATCATGGCGCCGCCGTCAGCGAGCGCCGCGAAAAACGCACTCGCCTCTTCGAGGGTTACCGGTCCCGCCGTACCGCGCAGGATCGGTACGCCACATCGCTCGGCCAACGCCCGCGCCTTCACCTTGTCTCCGAATAGTTCGAGCAATTCCGGTGAGGGTCCCACGAACGTAATTCCGTTTTCCGCACACAGCCGCGCAAACGCTGCATTCTCGCTCAGGAAGCCATATCCCGGATGGATTGCGTCACAATCGTTCGCCCGCGCCGCCCCGACGATCGCCTCGGCATCGAGATATGCGCGCGCCCCAGCGCCGCGCAACCCATACGCGCCGTTGGCTTTCCGCGTATGCAACGACTGCGCATCGTCTTCCGAATAGATTGCCAGCGTTTCGATTCCCAATTCCGCCGCTGCACGCATTACCCGGATCGCGATCTCTCCACGATTCGCCACCATCATTCGCTTGAATTCCATCGCCATTGCTTCCTGCCTGAGACTCCAGAACTGGGCCTTACCATAGTCGGTTACGAGGCCTTGGGCATAATTCCCACGGCTGCCCAGTCAACTCAATATTTGCCTGAAAATTACGGCGGAACGTCAAGCGCGAGTTTCGGTCATGACCACGCAGCGGCTGTGCGCCTCGCGTCAGTTACCTTATTCCGCCTGATTTTGACGAATTCTGATTGCGAACTATGCGGACATCACCCGCCCACGCGATTCGCGGCCTATGCCGCCGCTTGAGCGATTATCGAGTCCAGCCGCGAACCCTTCCGATCTATTCCGGCAGCCGCGAGCCGCTCAGCGTATTCGCGATAGGCGAGCCGGATAAACTTCCGTACGGCGTCGCGCCCCCGGCTGACCTCTTCGGTCGCAAGCCCGCCGCCGCAAATCACGATCAGCGGTTCCAGCAGTTCCGGAGCGCCGATCAGGCCAGCCATCGCGTGCTCCGAGTCATCGAGATACTTGCCGATCGCCACTCGCTCTTCCGGCTGATGCTCCAAATGGTAGCGTAATGTGCCGAGTCCGTAGCTGACGTGGCGGGCCGCGTCCTGCATTGCATAAGCCATGATCGCTCGGTCAACCCGGCTCGGTGCGAACGCCGCGATCTGACGGTAAAGTGCCAGCAGAAACCCGCCCAGCGCTAAGTTGATTGAAAGCGACCCGCGCGGATAGCTCTCCGCCCATAGCCACTCTTTCAGGCCCTGCTCTGCTGCCGCACTCGCCCGCCCCATTCCGGCGCCGCCGTATAACGCGCGCTTGCGGAACGCTTCGAGCAGCCGCGCCCCATCGAGCATCTGCGCGCACATAAAACTCTTCTGCTCGATGAATTCCTGGTTGATTTGCGCCACCCAGCGCGACGGAAAGTCCAACGCCACCGCCGCGCATTCCTGCAGGAACGTATAGAGCTGCGCGCACGCCGCTTCGATCTCCGGCCTCAGTGGATTCGCGTCCAACTCCGCCCACGGCACGTCCACCGCCGGCGCCCACCGCCGTGCCTTACTCTCCTCGTACAGCGCCGTGACGTTGTCCGACCACACGTCCGACTTGCGATTCACAACGTATCCCATATCCGGATACTTGCCGGGCTTTGCGCTGCCGCGCGCCACCATCGATTGTTCGTCGCGCACGAATTCAGGAATCGAGCTATACCCGTAGCTGCCCGCGTTGGTATCTTCGTAGGTTAGCCCGCGCCGCCCATCGCCCGGCCTGCATTTCAATTTTTCAGTATTCGCGTCGAACCAATGCAAGGTCAGGTTCCCCTGCATTACTGCATTCATCGCGTCGAGCACCGCTTGATCTTCGGTGTAATCCTTGTCGGCGTAAAAGGCCACGGCGAATAGTTACTCCCGCTGCGCTAAAACTTGATTCCGGCTTCAGCCGCCCCAGCTTTGCCCATCTCGAACATCGCCCATAGCTTCGATCGATCGACGCTCTTGCGCTCCGGCATCCCGCACTTGTCCAGCCGCTCGAAATGCTCCTGCATCTGCTTCAACTGAAACGCCATCGTGATCCGCACGCCCTGCTCGATATTCTCGCGCTTGAGACCGCCGCCCGCGAGGATGATAAACGACTCGGTCAACTCCGTCGCCGCGCCGCTCGCAAATGATATATTTTCAGCTTCATCCAAATGACTATGCAGCACTTCGCGCTTCTGCGGGAAATGCTCCAATACCCACTTGAAATGCTGCATCCCGTAACCCACGTGCCGCGCTTCATCCTGCATCACCAGCCGGAAAATCTTCTTATCCACGTCCGTCGGTGACAAATATTCACTAAAGCGGAACAGCGTCAGGACGTTGCCCTCGGCCACCAAGTGCAGTGCGACCGACATCTCACTGAACGAATCCGCATCACGCAGATGCTTCAGCGCCATCTCATTCAGCGGACTCGCCTGCATCAGGCCATACCCGGTCGTCAGCGCCCGTTTGCGAAACACTTCCGCATGGCGCGCCTCGTCCATCGCCTGCGCTGCGATAAAAGCCTTCACCTCGATGAAATCCGGATTGAGGCGCGGCAACCACATCGCTGGCGTATCCGTCGCGATCATCTCGACTTCCGTCAGAAACGTCATCAGTTGCGATAGCGCTTTGCCCGTCGCCTCTGGCAACTCTTCGCCTTCAAGCCGATCCCATGGAATATCCGTCGTCGCGTTCCACTGACGCGTCACTGCTTCTTCGTAATAGCCATCCGTGTTATGCGCCCATAATTCACTTTTGCGCGAGACCCATGGCTGCGCATCCGGCAACCCCGCCGGCATCTCCGCCCCGCGCGGTGCGTACGATCGGTTGCCGCGCACCTTCTCCGGAATCGCATCGACTCCGTAACTGCCCAGACTTATATCGCGATAAATCAGTCCTCGCCGCGGATTCTCCGTATGCGGCTTCACTTTCTCAGTGGCCGCCTTCATCCACGACAGGTCGAGCTCGCCGGTCCGCATCGTATAGAGCCACTTGTCGACGAAGTCCTTGTCTTCAAAAAAATTCCGGGTTGCCAGGTAACTCATCGCGATGCTCCTTCAGTTTCCAACGCGGACTTCCAGCTATTCCAGGCTCTGGCCAATCGCCTCAGTTTGACGCTCCCGCGCGGCTCGGCTTGAACTGCCTCAAATTGGATTCACGTTCCTCGCGTAGCCGCCTGCTCGCGTCCTTCGCCATGCACGTGCCCATCGACGCTGTCCACGTTAAATACGTTCCAAACAGCGCCCAAAAAGTGATCGCTCCGTTCCACGCCAGCGGACCCGTCTTGAAGAACGGCATCGCAGTGATTGGAATAAAGCTGAGGCCCGCGAATATCGCCCAATAGCTCACCCAGCGTGGAAACACTGGGGTCGCGCTTTCATCGGCCAGCCCTACTATTCCTGCCGCGATCGCCTGTACCGACGTCACTGCATAAGTCACATTAAATAGTATAAAGCCCAGATCATTCAGCATTCGGATTGTAGTCGGGTCGATATCCGGACGGAACGCCGCGACCGCCCATATCGCCGGGCAGAACATCAATACCCACGCAGTGAGCGCGCCCCCGATTACTTGCACGATCGTCAACACCGGACTCGATCCTTCAATCCGCCACATCACGACCGTAAGTTGCGCGGTCCAGGGAATCCATAGAACTGATATCGCGGCCGCAACGCTATTCCCCAGCAAAATCGCCTGATGATGTTGCGCAAAGAACGCCGCAAGATCATTCGCACTCAAATTTGGCGAGGCCGGCGGCATATTATGCCCCATTATCCCCCAAAAAATCGTGAAGAGAATTTCAAATGCGAATCCGCAGTAGGCAGCAGCTAACTGATATTTGAGACTCGTCTTGCTAGTCATTTGATCTGAAAGCTCCTCCCGCTTGTGATCTAAAAACTAACCTCAACCTTGCTGCTCAAATCGAAAAATTCCTGAATCGACTCCATAAACCGGTACAGCTTGTCGTGCCCTTCGGGATCCTCGTAGCTGACCTTCAAGCCCTCGCCGAAATGCGCCAGCGTATTCAGGTCATGATGCGTATCAGCTTCACCATTGCGCTGGATATTTTCGATCATCTCGCGCCACACGCCGGCATTGCCCTCTATCGCAAAGTCGACCGCCGTCAGGTCAATCGCCTCAACTTCCTTCGCCTCTTTCAACTCAAATACCTCGAACGCGAGGATAAAGTTCCGCGAATTCCCATTATCGCTGACGCCGATCCCAAACGTCGTATCGATAAACCCGAGCCGCTTGAAGCGGTCCTGCTCCGCCGCCATCCTCGATCCGAGCGCCCCGAAATATTCACTTGAAGGAAATTTGACCGCCATTCGATTACCTAAGCCTAGAATACTACTCTATCGCTAGCACGCCGCCCCATCTTCTCACAACGCCAATAATCATCGCGCGCCCTACTCGAGACGCCGTGGACGCTATCTCAAGTCAAACGCCGATCGCCTAAATTACGCCGCGCTTCTGCTGATGCCTCAGCGCGTCATCCCACTGCAGCGGCAGTTCCGCGCCCTTGACCGTCCATTGATTGAAGCTGGTCTGACCCATATAAGGCTGGAGCGCCGCCATCACCTCCCGATGAGGGGGCGCCTGTACGAACGCCCGCATCGCCGCCTCAGTTTCCCACGCCGAAAGAGTCCAGAACGACTTGTTCAGTAGCTGGGCCCGTATCGTGTAACCGACCAGTCCCCGCGCCCGCTTCAATTGCTGCACGATCCGCCACGTATAAACGAGGAACCCGGGAATCCGCCGGCTCTGCTTTAGCGGCAGGAATGAGAGCAGTGCCAGGTATTCCTGCTCCGGCGACGGTTGGATGGTCGCTTTCCAGGGCGTATCCATCCTCGACTTCTACCACGATGCGCAACCACCTTGTCCACCCGCTCTTTTTATCCTCGCCGCCTTGGTATTCTGGCGGCTCAAATTTCCCGCCCTTTTCGGCGGCATATGAGGGCCTGAAATATAATGAGCGACGGCCAACGCGGATCTCCGAGTGACTATCTCGCCGCCGAGCGGACCTTTCTTGCCTGGATTCGTACCGGCCTTGCCCTGATGGGCTTCGGCTTTGTGGTCGCACGCTTCGGGATCTTCCTGCGGGAACTTGCAGCCACCAATCATATGCGCGCCATCGAAGCTCCGGGCCTCTCCTTATGGATCGGTGTTACGCTGCTGCTGCTCGGAGCCGGAGTTAATGTCCTTTCAGCGATTCATCACGTTGGTTTGGCCGGTCGTCTCGGCCGCGGCGAAGGAATTGGCGGCCCTTCCCGAGGCGGAATCGCTGTTGCCCTCATCCTCGCGACGCTCGCGCTGGCTCTCGCCGCCTACTACTTGGCGGTCGTGCGGTAGCAACCGCTGTCAACCGGCCTATCTCGCTTAATAACTTACCGCTCTGTAATAGGATCCGGCCGATTCGTCAGTCTTGATCGCCCACTGCTCATGGGTCATGCGATTCGCGACAACTTTACGCTATCGCGGCGAGAAACCCGTTACTCAAGCCCCGTGATATAGCGCCATTTCCCGATTTGTCACACCCTCCAGTTTCGCGTGTCTAAGTAGACATGAGGAGGACAGACAAATGAGCGTAAACGAAATCCAAGCCTTGGCGCAGCGATTCGCGGATGCATTCGACAAGATGGACATGACAACGGTCGCCGAGATGCTTTCCGAGGACGTTGAGGTGTTCGACCACGTTCCCTACCGATTCGACAACAAGCCGCTCTTCACCAAATATCTCAATGAGGCGATCGCAGGCGTGGCCTCAATGAGCTTTGGCTTTCGGCAGCCATCATGCCGCGTGTATAACGATAACGTAGGAATCGTGAATGCCTACGACAGTTTCATGGGAGTAACGAAGGATGGCAAACCTTTAGCCATCCACGGCCGAACGACCCTGGTTTTTATCAATCAAGGCGCTCAATGGAAGATCGTGAGTTGTCATTTCTCCCCGATGCCCCACACAGCTTGACGAGAAAAGCATCCGCCACCGAGCCGGAGGCGCGCGATGAACATAGATAATCCTTTAGCTGCTGGGGCACCGACCGATAGCGAGGATCAAAGCCTAATCGCTCGCGCTGGCTCAGGCGATCGCCAGGCGCTGGAAGACCTAATCCAGCGCCATCAGCAATGGATTTACAACATCGCCATCCGCATGCTCTATCATCCGCAGGACGCGCAGGACGCGACGCAAGAAATTCTCATCAAAGTGCTGACCCGGCTCTCATCGTTCGAGGGGCGGAGCAGTTTCCGCACCTGGCTTTACCGTATCGCGTTCAATCATTTGCTCAATTTGAAGCGTGGGCGAGTGGAGGACCCTGCGATAAGCTTCCGCATGTACGGCGAAGAGATCGATGGGACCCCCGACCTTGACTTGCCCGATCCAAAGGCCTCACCCCCTGATATGAATCTGCTCGCGACCGAGGCGATGCTTGCCTGCACCTCCGGAATGTTGCTCTGCCTTGATCGCGAGCAGCGTTTGGCCTATATCCTCGGCGGCATTTTCGCGGTCAGCGACGCGGTCGCCGCCGAAGTGCTGGAAATCACCCCCGCAAATTTTCGCCAGCGACTGGCGCGGGCCCGGCGTGACCTGCGCAACTTCATGAACGACAAGTGCGGATTGGTGAATAAGGCAAACCCTTGCCGATGCGCCAAAAAGACGAGAGGGTTCATTCAGGCTGGCCACGTCGATCCCGAAAACCTCTTATTCGTTCGTGAGCGGATCTCCGAGGTGCGCCAGGCTGCGCCACAAGCCTATGAGGCTATCAGTACCTTGGACACCAAATGTGCAGATATCTATCGAAGGCAGCCCTTTTTTAGGCCGCCGGATCTTGTACAGATGGTTCGGCGATTGGTTGAAAGCCCGATCTGACGCAGACAATTACTTATTTCCGCCCCGCCCCACCGGCCGTTCAATTCTTGAATTTTCAACTCGCCGTCCCCCGTTTGACCGCCGATTTCCAGGAATCTTTTAAATAATCCCGCTAAAGTGGCAGAGCTTCTCCTAAGTCTGCTCGTGAATCAACCGCGCCTCCCGATGCAAATCTTCCGCAAATCGGTTATTCACACTAGAAACGTCAGATTATCGATCACTTCGTCATTGTTCAGCAGCAGCACTTTCTTGAGTGCGATCCTGAAACTATCCCCCGCCGGCCGCAGCTTATGAATCATCCGCGCCGCAAAGATATCCTGCCGCGACCTCCGCAGTTCCGCGATTATGCAGTTCGATTCCACCGCATAACCACCCTCGCTCTCCCGCACTTCAACATTGGATATTAGCCGCCGCGTCCGCGAACGCGGCTGTTGCGCCCACGCCGCCCCGCTCGTCAGCCGATAGATTCGTTCTTCGAGCCGAGCATGATTATCGTAGATGATCATCGCCTGACGCGCCGGGTCAGCATCGTCCCGATTACACGGCACCCAGTAGAGTCCGTCTTCGGTCCACAACGCCAGCCATTCTTCATACCGATATTCGTCGATCAGCTTCGCTTCATAAAAGAGAAACTCTTCGACTTGGTCGCGCAGGCTCACCATCACTGGCTCTCCGTCTAGTCAACTGCAGCGAGGCGTACCTCAGCGCAATCCGCTTCCTCCCCGCCGCCAGTCATGACCCGTTTCCACTCTCGCCAGATTCCGCGCTGGGTAACTTCGTCCGTCACATGGCCGACACGCGTCCCGTCCGCCTCGATCCGTTCCCGATTCATCCCGCGTGACAGGATCAGCCACGGGTCAAGGTCGTTTCTGAATCCTACCTGCATCCGCTCGAACATCTCGAGATCGTCCGGCGCACCGAAACCCGCCGGCCCGAAAAAGCTCTCATGACCACGCAGGCGCCATTGATTCAACTCCGGTTCGACGCCTTTCAATAATGTCGGATAGAGATAAACTTCCGTTTCCTCAGGACCAATCGGACGCACCACCCGCAACTGCACGCCGATCATCACTAGATTCGGGAACACCAGCAGATGGGTCCCGCCACTGGTCATTATCTCCTGTGCGCGCGCCTCACCGTATCTTGCCACCATCGCCGTCCGATATTCCTCGCCACCTTGCACAACATTCAGCACCTGCCCCGACTTGTTACATTCGCGATAGTCGAGCATCACGTGGCCATGGCCAAAGTCACGCGTCACGGCGATCGAGCTTCCTCCGAAATGGCGCGTCGGCGTCTTGATTCCGCGCCGTCCCATCATCCCGAAAAAGGTTTTGTGCACGAAATTCGGATGGTACCCGTCCATCGAATTTTCGATTTGCAGCTTCCAATTCCCGCGATAGCTATATTTATGAATCCCGCCGCGCGCATCGATTTCCCCGACCGGCGACAGCTCGACAAACAAATCGATCTGCTCTCTGGCGTTGCCCAGGTATTCTTCGAGACTCATCCCTGACGGCGCGATACTTCCGAAAATAAAGCCCCGATAGTTCCCTATCCGCGGAATCGGAGTCAGCCCGTAATCTTCTTTACTGAACGAGCGATCGTACCGTTCCGGATAACTGACCGATGCCAGCCCGCCGTCATTGCGGTACATCCAGCCATGATAGTCACAACGGAAGAACTTGGTATTCCCACGCTCGATTTGGCATACGGTATTCGCGCGATGGCGGCATCGGTTCGACAGCAGGCGTACTTCGCCATCATGGCCGCGCACCATGATAATCGGATAGCGTCCGACCCATGCCAGCCGGTAATCTCCCGGCTCCGGAATCTCGCTCGCGTGGCCTACGAAAACCCAGCCGCGATGGAACACGCGCTCCATCTCATCTTCAAAAATCTGCTTATCAATATAGACGCGGGAATGGACTCGGTCCTCCCGTACGAGGGCGTTGTAATCGACAGTCCCATTCGCTGCCATAACCATCCCTCCTGAAAGCGCCTAAGCTTCGTCGGCTAACACGTCCCAATAAAACACCGCTTGCACCTAAGACCTCTCTAACATAAATACCGGTCCATCCCTATTCAAATTCCCATCGGTCCGTAAACCCGTACCTCAAAACCCGGAGGTCAAGGGCCATTCGGATCAAGCTCGCGAGCTTCCTGATGCAAGTCTCGATAATCTGATTTTGAACGCTGGATCGCGGCACACTTTCGCCAAAATCGACGAGAGCTTCGCCGCGGTCAACTTCGAGTTTCTGCGCTTCAAGCCCCTCCAGAAAATTAGTCTCATCTCCTACGACGAATGAACGCCTATTCGTGATCATTCCTTCAATCTCTTCGAGCACTGACAACGCGTCGTCAATTCTGCCCGAGTTCAGGGAACCGAGACCAAGTAAACTCAGGGAT
>DATKPK010000201.1:0-4627 GCA_035524095.1 Binataceae bacterium (SeqCode)
ACTTCGGATCCGAGGGTTGGGGGTTCAAATCCCTCCGGGCGCGCATCGAAACCGAACGCAATTCTCGAGCTATGCCCATCAGATTACCGTAGAGCTGATTGCGACCAATCGGCGGTCAAATCTTTAATAACCGCCCCGAGCAGCAAGACAAGCGGGCGCTAATGGTCCGAAGGCGTAGAAGCTTTCATTTACGGCCCCAGAAAGAGGGTCCCCGAACTTCGGAACCAGGCTTCATGCGTATTGCTATCAATCGTTCGAAGCTCAACGGGGATTCCTCGTAACGGTAGGATTTATAAATTCGCTCGACTTGGGCCTCGATCAAAACAGCAATAACCGCGGTCGAGATATATACGCCAAACCAGACCTGAACTCGCGTGGAGGTGACCGTGAAAGCTGTCCCAGCCAACGCGAGGCTGTAGCCGATAGCCCCTAATGTTAAGTACAAGAACGACCTTTTGTACCTATTCCAGGTTGCCCAAGAATCCGCGTCACGCAGCCAATCCTCAACCGACCGGCCGGTCATTTTGGGGTCAATAAAGGCGAGAGAAATCTGACCGTAGAACCAGGCCAGAGTAGATCGTTGGCCATAAAAGAATCCCGCTGCCGCCAGAATCAAGAACGTAGCTGCAACGATAAAAAGCCGGCCATTTGTCCAAATATCGACAACATTGGCGGCTGACGCACCATGGATTTGCAGCAACTCCTTGATCGTCAATCCGGGAGCCAGCGCGCAAAAGGCGCTCAAAACCCCCATAATGGTCATCTCTTTTTCGAGATAGTCGAGATATAGCCTCAGATCTTCGCGGGTGTAGGCCGTTGTCGTTGGCATAGGCGCTACAAGTGGCTCATCGTCTCGCCACAGGGCAGCGTCCGTTGGATTGCCCACTACAGCGAGATGAGGAGAGCAGAGTCGATTGCACGCGCAGCCTCATTGCACTTTCGGCAAAATGTCTTCCTTCAGTCTCCGTAGATCGACAATGGTTTTCGCCGTAGGTACATCCCTGAACGGCGGCCAGAGCAACGGAAGCGTCAAACCAGCCTGCTTATATCGTTTGAGATTGTCTAGAATCTGCTGCGGAGTGCCTGTCATCGAAGGCGTCAGCTTTCCCCTTGGCGTTTGATCCGTCTTTTCGCTGCTGATGTCGAAAAAGAGCATGCTTGCGATCTCTAGACCATCGATCGAGCGTGAACTATCGATTTTTTCGAGTTCTTCTTTGATCGCTGATCGCCACTTCGCGACGTCGTCAGGGGTATCTTGAATTCCGATCCACCCCGCTAATCCGTATCTGGCTATCCGCTTCGCTGCGATCTTCGGCACGCCCAGCCCTCCGAAAAAGATCGGTGGATGAGGCTTCTGCACCGGCTTTACGCCAAAGCCACATCGCGGAAACGAGGCGAACTCGCCGTGATACTCAAAGAGCTCCTGCGTCCAGATGCCTTGCATAATCTCGATAGTTTCGACAACGTGTTTGTTCCGTTTCTCGTAAATGTGCGCCGCACTCGCAGCCTCGAACTCCTCTGGCATCCAGCCGGTTCCAACACCCACGTTGACCCGTCCACCCGAAAGATGGTCCCAAGTCGCAATTTCCGCCGCCAAAACTCCCGGGGCTCGGTAGGGTGTGTCGATCACGCTGACGCCGACCCGGATCTTCTTAGTGATGGCCGCCAGATAAGGAATGAGGGCCAAGCCGTTCAGGAATTCGCCTCCGGAAACGACTGGCAGGGAGCGCGGAAACTCTTTCATGAAGCCGAACGGTTTCCGTAGTTCCTGGCGGTCGGACGCTTCTGGGACGACGATGCGGTCCAAGGTCCAAATGGAATCGAAATCGAGTTCTTCGGCCAGGTGAGCGAGATCGACGATCTCGCTTACGGTCACCTTGTCGCGAAAGTTTGGCAGGTACAATGCGAGTTTCATCGCAAACGGTCTCCTTTAGATCGGCCGAGTTGGTTTAGCATAACGGCGGAGAATCCGCTCGTAACCATAGTGTGGGCTGAGAAGCTGTCGCGAGGTGCGGGTCGATGAAAGCCCCGTCCACGCTGTTGCCTAGTCGCGAGCGCTTCTTCTGCTGACGATTTTCATAAAATGCTTTTGAGCGCGTCGACGCCATTTTGCTCGATCCGGGGACATCGCATCCATAAGACGAAGGCGCATTGGGGAGTATAATGTCACGCCCCGATGTTCGCCGTTCATAGCACACAATTCGTTTTTGACTTAAGCTCGACAGCAACTCCAACGCTGGGTGCCAACGGTTGGGTGACATCACGATTGCTGATTCTGCATAGTATGGAGTATCAAAAAATGGCCAATTCATCCGAATACGTTCCTCCGAAAGTCTGGACCTGGAACAAGTCGAGCGGTGGCCGCTTCGCCAATATTAATCGCCCGGTCGCCGGGCCGACCCACGATAAGGATTTGCCGGTCGGACGCCATCCCCTCCAGCTCTACTCGCTCGGGACGCCTAATGGCGTGAAAGTCACCGTTATGTTGGAAGAGCTTCTAGCGCTTGGACATAGCGGTGCGGAGTACGACGCCTGGCTGATCAAAATCGGGGATGGCGAACAGTTCGGTAGTGGTTTCGTCGCTGTGAATCCGAACTCGAAGATCCCAGCGTTGCTAGACAGGAGTGGCCCGACGCCGATTCGCGTCTTCGAATCCGCTGCAATTCTAATGTATCTGGCTGAGAAGTTTCACTCGTTCCTACCGACGGACGCCGGCGCTCGAGCCGAATGCTTGTCGTGGCTGTTTTGGCAAATTGGCAGTACACCTTACCTCGGCGGCGGGTTTGGCCATTTTTACGCTTACGCACCGGAGAAGATCGAATATGCCATCGATCGGTTTGCGATGGAGGTGAAACGCCAGCTGGATGCGCTCGATCGTCGTCTGGCGGAGAGTGAGTACGTCGCCGGCACTAGCTACACGATCGCAGACATGGCGATCTTCCCCTGGTATGGCTGGTTGGCAAAGGGTTGGCTGTACGGAGCGGGGGAGTTCTTAAGTGGACAGGATTACAAAAACGTCCAGCGTTGGGCTGACGCGCTCCTCAAGCGGCCGGCCGTAAAGCGGGGCAGCATGGTCAACCGCACCTACGGCGATCCATCAAGCCAGTTGCATGAGCGTCACGACGCCAGCGATTTCGATACCAAGACGCAGGACAAGCTCGGACGGAAAAGCTAGGCCACCGTCCGCAGGCGTCGGCGAGTCTACCGATATGACGAGTAGTACAATCGCTATGAAGTTGGCCGGGGTTGAATGGAATCGCGGCGAGCCGGCGGTGGGACATTCGGATAAATAGAGAGACGGAACAATGCGTGTCTTCGTTACCGGCGCCACCGGCTTTATCGGTTCTGCTGTCGTCAAGGAACTCATCTGCGCGGGCCATCAGGTGCTTGGTCTTGCTCGCTCCGATGCGGGCGCCAAGTCGCTTAGCGCCGTTGGAGCCGAGGTGCATCGGGGTGATCTAGAGGACTTGGGAAGCCTGCGCAGTGGAGCAGCCAAGTCTGACGGCGTGATTCACACGGCCTTCGACCACGACTTCACGAAATTCGCAGAAAACTGCGAGATGGATCGGCGAGCTATTGAAGCGCTTGGCACCGTGCTCGAAGGCTCCGATCGCCCCTTTCTTGTTACTTCCGGGCTCGCGCTTCTAACGCCCCCGAACCACATCGGGACCGAGGACGATGAGCCTGTACCACCCTCCACCTCGTATCCCCGAGTTTCGGAAGCGACGGCCGCATCGCTCGCGGCGCGCGGGGTGCGAGCGTCGGTGGTGCGTCTGCCGCCATCTGTGCATGGCGATAGTGATCCCGGCTTTGTTCTGAAGTCCGGCATACCAGTGGCCGCGGGATTGGTAACGCCTCTGATCGCAATCGCACGTGAAAAGGGCGTCTCGGCGTACCTAGCCGATGGGCTCAATCGCTGGCCAGCGGTACACCGCCTCGATGCTGCCCGTCTTTACAGGCTCGTGCTCGAGAAGAGTTCGACAGGAGCCCGCTATCACGGTGTGGCAGATGAAGGTGTGCCGTTGCGCGACATCGCTGCGGTAATCGGCCGACGCTTGAACATACCAGTAGTCGCCAAGTCTCCTGAGGAGGCAGCCGATCATTTTGGCGATTTTACGGTATTCGCGTCGTTTAACGTCCCGGCCTCAGGCAAGAGGACTCAGGAAATGCTCGGATGGCAACCGCATCAGCCCGGGCTGATCACAGATATCGATCGGCCTGAATATTTTGAGACCGGAAAGTGATAAGCGGCTTGAATCACCTTACAGGAGATCCAATGCCCCCGCAGCTCTTTGACGCCGAAAGTCCGGTTAGAAGCGCAAGGTTAGCTCATGACGAACGCGGTCGGTTTTGGTATAAGTGCTATACAAATTGTTGCTTTTATCGCCTTCATACATACATAACAGTAGACCGGCTGCGCTGCCGATCAAGGCTGGTGTGGCTGAAGTCGATTCATCTGGATGCGCGGCGGGATTGCTCCAATGAACGCCGTCGGAACTGCTCTGGATGACGGCGAGTCCCTCGCGACTGAGGTACGTTACATAGACCGTGTTCTTAAACACACTCAGCGACGGACGATCATTGATTGGATAGTCCGTGAGGCTGGCCTCATCGCTCCATCGCGGAA
>DATKPK010000202.1:0-7764 GCA_035524095.1 Binataceae bacterium (SeqCode)
CAGCCGCCCCAACTCCGCCCACTCAAGCCGATGCTTGCTCAACCGGCCCCAAACATCGCCGAGGCCTTCCGGATGCTCGGCGAGCGGATCGCTGTCGAGCATAAGCTCGATGGCGCGCGCGTTCAGATCCATTGCACATCCGTTGGCGTACGCATCTTCTCGCGCCGCCTCAATTTGATCACACTGAGCCTGCCTGAGGTCAGCGAAATGGTTGGCGCGCTGACGGCGCGGGCAGCAATCCTCGACGGCGAAGTGATCGCGACTAATGCGGGCGGCCGCGCGCTGGCGTTTCAAGAGCTGATGAGGCGCTTCGGGCGCACGCGCGATATCGAGCGGATGCGAACTGAGCAGCCGGTGCGGCTATTTCTCTTTGATCTGCTCGGGCTCGACGGCGAACTGCTGATTGATCGGCCATACGAGGAACGTTATGCGCTGCTGAGTGAAATTGCCGACGGCGCTGGTTTGGAGCGCGCCGAACGCATCCTGCCGCATTCAGTTGGCGAGGGAAATGCCTTCTACGCGCGAGCAATCGCTGATGGCTACGAAGGGGTCGTCGCGAAGGCACTGGATGGCCCTTACATGCCGGGAGTACGAGGCCGCGGATGGCTCAAAATCAAGGCGGCGCGCTCGCTCGACTTGGTCATCGTGGCGGCCGATTGGGGTTACGGGCGCCGCCACGGATGGCTCTCCAATTACCATCTCGCGGCCCGCGACGAGGCCACCGGAACCTTTGCCGAGGTCGGCAAGACCTTCAAGGGCATGACTGATGACGACTTCCGCCAGATGACCGCGCGGTTGCAGGCTCTAAAAATCGACGAGTCGCGCGGGACGGTTTTCGTGCGTCCGGAAGTGGTAGTCGAGGTCGCCTTCAGCGATATCCAGCGCAGTCCGCAGTATGCCGCCGGGATGGCGCTGCGCTTCGCCCGCATCATCGCAGTGCGCTCCGACAAAGGTCCCGACGAGGCTGATACGATCGCGTCGGTGGCCGCGCTCTTCGACCGCCAACTGGTTAAGCCGCTTGGCTAGGTGATTGGCCTTGCGGCGCTCCCGCGGATAACTCAGCGGGCTGGCGAAGCCCAGCTCGGCAGCGGTTTGCCGTCGACGATCGCATCGGCGATAAGTGCACCAGCCTTGACGCTCAATGCAACGCCGTGACCGGTATAGCCGCCCGCGACTATGACATCGGGATTTTCTGGCAAAGGCCCGATCAGGGGCAGATAGTCGCTGGTAATTGCGATAGGGCCGCCCCATCGCGCCGCGACCGCTGCGTCCGCCAATGCCGGGTTGAGCCCATGGATACGCCGCTCGATTCGCTCGAAGACTGCACGAACTTCCCTGTTGTTCACGTCTATCTGTTGGAGTTGATCGGGCGCGCCAAACATAAGCCCGCCGCCGATCAGCAGGCCGCCATCGTAGAGGGGCCTACCCCACAGGTATGGTTGGTCGATTGTATAGAACGGATGGCCGCTCAACCCGAGCTTTGAGCGCGTGGTATCACTGAGCGGCCTGATCGTGAGCGCAAAGGTTAAGCAGCTCCGGACACCGATACGCAAATTGGGCAGCAGAGCATCCAGCCACGCGTTGGTTGCCACGATTAGCTTGCGCGGCTTGAGCGTGACGCCGTCTATCGCGACCGATAGGGGCTCAGCCCTAATCCTTCTTACGGGAGCATTTTCATAAAGGCGCGCACCGGCCTTTGCAGCGATTCGCGCGAGTCCGCGCACCAGCGCCAGCGGATTGACGACGCCACCCGTGACCGTCTCCGCAACATGAATCACACGGTTGTCGTCATACCACGGCAAGACTCTTCCGCCGTTATCGCCATGTCCGATTAGCCAGCATCCGGGCAATTCCAGTCCGCAATCGATCTGTTCTTCGGCGACTAACCGCTTGAGGAATGGAACGCAGTCGTCAGCATCAGGACGGATTCCTTCCGCCGTTCCTTCAAGCACCAATCCGCCTGTACGGCCGCTGGCGCCGGCCCCGAGGCTTTCGGCCTCGAAGAGCGCTACATCAGCGCCGCGCTTTGCGAGACGGTACGCGGCGGACAGTCCCGTAAAGCCACCTCCGACGATAACGATATCGGCCGTCTCGGGCCGCTCAATCAGGCTCGGCGGCCCCGGACTGAACTCGTCGGCGCGCCACGGCGGCTCTCCCCATGATCGGTTCATAGTTGCGGCTCCGCGTTCATCCTATTCGATAGGCGCTGATGAAGGAGCACAACGAGAAAGGTGCGGAACAAGCGGCATGGAAAGGCCGCCGTGGAACGACAGGAACAGAAGACGCAAAGCACAGTAATGGCAATTGAGTAGTAACTAACAAATGCTCCGCGCATGGGCGGTACCCCGGAGGCGGAGCCAGAAACGGCGGTGAGTAAAATATATTTAAGCAAAGTAATGGTGATCGGGCATCTCGGACAAGATTCGGAATCTACCCACCAGAGGGCAGCCGGTAACGGATTTTTCGGTGGCGACCATTCCTCCCTCAAGACCACATCGAAATCCATTAACTAGTTGACGCTGGGTCGCGGAACGATCGAGTCGAATCGAGGGTCCGTGCGAAGCGGATCAGCGGCCGACTCCTTTGGTAAGTGGATCAGATAATCACATCTTTCTTCCTGCGCTTTCCGCAGCCACTTGATCGCGTGTTCTAAGTCGCCGAGCCCAGTGCTGATCGCTGCGAAATAGAAGGCCGGGACGTAGCGCTCGCGAGCGATTTGTTCCAGCATAGCGAGCATCTTCCTCGCCTCGGTCCTTTTGCCCGCCAATGCATACGCATAGCCGAGCTGCATCATCATCGCTGGGCTCTCGCCCGAGAGCTGACGCGCATGTTTCAATGCGCGTATCGCCTCGCGATGCATTCCCTTGTGGGTGTAGGCGCGGCCGAGATTAAAGTACGAGAGTACGAAACTGGGTTCGAGTTCGAGCGTTCGTATAGATTCTCCAATTGCCTTATCGTAGCGTCGCTCGAGGTAGAGTGCGTTTTCGAGCGCTGCTCGTGCGATCAGTGAAAGCGGGTCAAGCTCAAGCGCCAGATCAAGCTCGTGAAAGCATTCATCGGTATGATCAATCGTCTGCAAGTACCCCGCTGACCATTGACGCGCGGAGGCGTACGAGGGATTCAATTCGAGTGCGCGCGTGAACGATCTCTCGGCGGCAGTCCAATCCCATTCATACCATAATCGCGCATGGCCTAGTGTAGCGTGCGCCTCGGCCAACATAGGATCGAGTTCGAGTGCCTTGCCGGCGGCCGAGATCACTTGAGGCATCGCATCTGTTGGCGCTAACACGCCGACATGAATCGATGACAGCATCGCGTAACAATCGGCGAGTCCGACATGAGCGGGGGCGTAAACCGAATCGTGGGCGATGGCTGCTTCGAAACAGCCGATTGCTCGCGTGATTGATTCCGAGGTGCGCCGATTCCAGAAATAACGTCCCCGCAGGTAGGCATTGTATGCGCTTGGATCCACGAGGTTGTTTTGCCGAGGTGTTCGTCCGCCGTTGGTTACTTTGACGAAAATTTCCTTGGCTACAGCCTGAGCGACCTCAGCTTGAACATCCAGTATTTGGCGGAGGTCGCGATCGTATGCCGCGCTCCACGAATGTGTTTGGTCGGCCGCACGGATTAGCGCGACTGAGATGCGGATTCGATCGCCGTCGCGTCGAACGCTTCCTTCGAGTGCGTACTCGGCGCCGAAATCCCGCGTGATCTGCTTCAAGCTCTTAGTGCTGGCCTTGTACTTCATCGCGGATGCATGCGCGATGACACCGAGCTGCTGAGGATTGATCCGGCTCAACTGACTGATCAGCTCCTCAGTCATACCATCGCTGAAATAATCTTGGTCGCGATCTTCGCTCAGATTGCGCAACGGCAAGACGATCATCGCTGGACGATGTTCCGGTCCTTGGAAAGCCTTCGATGGAGAGTTCGGATGTCTGCCGGCGTTCCACCATGCCTCCAATTCTGATTCGTACGCATAGACGCTTGACAGCTTGTCGTGAGGCTTGCGATGGACCGGGAGGCCTTCGTTCTTTTCCCATCTCTGGACCGTGCGGACATCCTTGCGCAAAAAAGCAGCGATCTCTTTCCAGGAGTCGAAGCGTTTCCCCGACGGGATTTTGCGCGAAGGCGAATCGTTCACTATTCATGGCCTCCTATGCGCCGGAAGCATAGCCCAACGACATCGTTGCCCATAGAGCATCTAACAATTCGAAACCGGAACGGTGAAGAACGACAAACTGCGGCATCTAGTCAATGTCGCGCTATGCCTTCTCTGATTTTTAATGAGAGGAGACTACCGTCCACACTCATGAGGGACCGCGCTGAAGCAGCCAGATACGAATCGATTAGATCTAAACCTGGTCTGACCGCGCAGATCCCCAACGCGATCTCGTTCGCGAGGCTAGTGGCGGCGCCGATTTTGTTCTGGCTCGCCTACTCACGCAACGAACTAATCTTCAAATGGCTCCTTCTAGCATCGTTGCTTAGCGATATCGCCGATGGACTAATCGCGCGGCAGTTCAATCTAGTAACGGTTCTTGGTGCAAAACTAGATTCGATTGCCGATCAGTTGACAACGGCTGCGGCCGTCACCGGCTTGATCGTGCTTCGCCGGAATTTCATGAATGAGCATTGGCTTGCGCTGATAAGCATCGTCGGATGCTACCTTCTTAGCGATGCGGCCGCTCTTATGCGCTATGGCCGGCTGGCGAGCCTCCATACTTACTTGGCGCGAGGAGCCGCATACGCCCAAGGCATCTTCATCATGACTCTGTTCATATGGGGTTATCAGCAGTGGATGTTGCCCGTGTTGGTGACGTTAAGTATCGCAGCTTACTGTGAAGAAATCGCGATCATTGCATGGATGTTGCCGACATGGCGCGCGAACGTTCGCGGCATTTACTGGCTGCTGCAGGAGGAACGAAGCTCATGAAGGGCTGGCTGGCAGTGGCAAATGCGTATTCGGGCGGAGGCGAGGGTAAGCGCGACAGGATAGAGAAGGCTATAGGTGCGTTGCGCCCTACCGTAAAAGACGTTGTGTTCAGTGAGTATCGTGGGCATTCCAAGAGAATTGCCGCTTCAGCAAGCGGCTATACCGGGATTGTCGCAGCGGGCGGCGACGGTACCTTGTTCGAGGTTCTTAATGGTATCGATCGCAAACGCCAGGAACTAGCAATCTTGCCCGCTGGGCGCGGTAACTCGCTTGCTCGCGATCTCGGGCTGGGCGGGATTCCTTCCGCGGTCAAGGCATTTGCTGACGGCAACGGCCATGCAATCGATCTAGCCGAAGTGACCTTCACCACTGAATCTGGCGAGCAGACGCGAGTTGCATCGGCCAGTACGATCGCAGTCGGCTACCCTGTCATTGCGACGATCCTGGCGAATCACCTGAAGAATCTTGGAAGCTTCTGTTATCCAGTGGCTGCTGCTCTGGCGAGCATCCGCATGAAAGCCGCACCGCGGGAAGTCGTATACGATCGAGACCGTCCACGCCGGAAACGGCTCACGGGCCTGATCATCAACAATACGCGTCACCTCGCTAATTTCCTGGCGTTTCCCAATGCAGACTGCACTGACGGGCGGCTCGACGTGATGGAAATGGATGCGGGTCTCCTCAGTCAGAACGTGCGCAATCTTTCCGCACTATGCGGGATTGATCTCTGCGCTCCGGCGCCAATTCATCAGGTTCAAACGGCCACGCTATGTTTTGCAAAGCCTACGACGATCATGATCGATGGCGAGATTTTTAAAGATGTCATCACCTTTCACGTGCAGATCCTGCCCGGAGCGTTGCGCTGCCGCCGCATGCGAAACATCTAATGCTAGAGCGAATCCTCAGTACGACGCTTGGTGCCTTCGCGGTGGGAGCGATCGGAGTTAACCGATCACTCCGCCACGCGAAAGTGACTGCACGGGTCGCGGGTTGGACGAAATATCTAGTGTTCCTGGCGTTGGTTCATGGAGTAATCCTGGTAGCGCTAATTGGCCGCATTGTCTCCTTTCCATTTTTCGGCGCACTGCTTGGCTTGGGCGCCATCGAGATTTCACGGATTGCTTGTTATCGCCGAGTCGTGTCGATCGTCGCGTTCATGCTTCTTGCCTTTGGCTTGCTCGGCTTCATCTGGAGCGAAACTGGCCGAGTAGTGTTATTCGTTTTCTTGGTGACCGGCGCTTTCGACGGATTTAGTCAGGTCGCAGGCCAGAATTTCGGGCATCATCAACTTGCTCCGCAGACTAGCCCAGCAAAGACGATCGAAGGAAGCGCCGGCGGATTGTTCGGCGCCGTCGCGATCGGTATGTGGCTGCGTCCACTGGCCGGTCTGAGCTTTGAGGTTACTCTGATTTCGTCAGGCCTGACTTGCGTCGCCGCGCTTTTCGGCGATCTGTTAGCCTCGAAGGTTAAGCGTCTCAATGGCGTGAAAGACTTCGGCACACTGATCCCTGGTCACGGTGGAATTCTCGATCGGTTTGATAGCTTCGTCATGGTCGGCTGCGGATGGTGGCTCGCGACACTCGTTCTCAGAGCATGCGCTCACCTTTCACTGAGGTTTGATTAATAGCAAGTGCCAAGACCGATCACGCGAGCCATTCGCGTGCGGAGGAAGATAACGAATCTTTCCAGCCCGGGGTCTTAGGAGTGAAGAAGAAGCTTATGGACTTAAGCAAATTTCGGGAGAGAGATCGGCTCCTAGCGGGTTGCGCTACAGCTATGATCTGCGTCATCACTCTCGTTGGGCTTTGCCTAACCAGCGATGCTGCCGCCTTTGATTTTCCATTCGCCATTACCATTGCCGATCTGAACAACGACGGTCTTCCTGATATCACCGTCGCGGTTACAAATATCACCGGAGCGCCACCTCACCCAGGGTTCGTTTCAGTGATCCTTCAAGATTCGCTGAGACCCGGAACTTTCCTGCCGGGGGAGCATTATTCCGCTGGGACGGATCCGCTGGCGATCGCTGCCGGCGACTTGAACGGCGACGGTTGTCTCGATCTCGCAGTCGCCGACAGTAGTTCGGGCAAGGTATCGATTCTTATGCAGGATCCGTCAAATCCTGGCGAGTTCCTACCGCAAGTGAGGATCAGCGTCGGCGGTTCACCGAGTGGAATAGAGATCGCTGATATCGACGGCGACGGCCGCGCGGATATTGCAGTGGCCACTGTGGCAACACTCAAGATTCTCTACCAGGATACCTCGGGGCCTCCCGGTTACTTTCTGCCGCCCGTCACGATTCCCACCGGCCATGGCTCATGGGCGGTCGCGATCGGCGACGTGAATGGTGACGGCGTGCCGGACCTCGTTTCAGTTTCGGGCGTGGTCTCCGTGATGCTTCAGGATACTGACCAACGCGGGACTTTTCTGCCGGCGAGCGATTTTCACGCAGACCTGCAGCCGACCGCAATCAAGATCGGCGATCTGAACGGCGATGGCTTGCCTGATCTTGTTGTAGCCAATCTCGGATCTCCCACAGCCGAGGCATCGGCCTACGTTTCTATCCTGCTCCAGAACCCTGCAAACCCCGGAAGCTTTCTGCGCCGTGCAAACTATAAAGCCGGTGCCCGGACCAGCGACATAGCCATCGGCGATCTGAACAAGGACGGCGTGCCTGACCTGGTTGCCGCCAATAACGGCAGATTCAACAATACGGGCAGTGTATCTGTGCTACTGCAGAAGCCGCCGCGCAAAGGTACCGAGCTCGCCTTCAGCCGCAAGAATTACGCAGGTAAAACCGGCCCATCCTCTATCGCTATCGGAGATCT
>DATKPK010000203.1:0-21200 GCA_035524095.1 Binataceae bacterium (SeqCode)
TGGCTGCCGGCGTCCTGATCAGGACTTCATCTATGCTGATGAGTTGCATCGCTTTGCCGAGGAAGGCGTCACCGAACTAATATGCGCGTTCTCGCGAGTCGATCCGCAGCACAAAATGTATGTGCAAGAACGGGTGCGAGAACATCACGACGAGGTATGGAAGCTGATCGAGGCGGGCGCCGTGATCTACATATGCGGTGACGCGAGTGGAATGGCGCCTGCACAACGCCAGGCGTTCGCCGAAGTTTATGCAGCCAAGACGGGCGCTGGGTCTAAGGCGGCCGAGAACTGGGTTCAGCAGATGACCGCGGACCACCGTTATCTCGTGGATGTCTGGTCGGCGATATGAGAGGCAGGAGGTTCTGCTAGGCCAGAGCTACGGAACTAGCTCTCGCCTAGCGTCTCAAGCTCGGCTCGATTGAGATTGTTGAGGCGGTCAGTTCGGGGACCCAGGTCCGCACGGGAATCCAAGATGTATCGGTTTGCGAGCATCGCGGCCAAAAATCTGAGAGAGTCATCGACGTGATCGCGACTATCTTCCAGAGCCTGGGGGGCGCGAAGCAAGCGACAAAATGAGCACGCGAAGGTACGCCGATGGATAGTTCCGCAATCTTCAATTACGTCGAGCCGCTATGGGATAAATCGGTCATCCCGCATCTGATAGATTACGTGCGGATTCCGAATAAATCACCGGCTTTCGACAAACAATGGCGCGAGCACGGCTACATGCAGAATGTGGTCACGCACTTCGAGCAATGGGCGACGAAGCAGCCGATCCGCGGGTTGCAATTTGAGGTTGTGAAGCTTGAGGAGCGTACGCCGCTGATCTTTATCGACATCCCAGGGGAAAACTCCGATTGCGTCCTATTGTATGGCCATCTCGACAAACAACCCGAAATGACTGCGTGGCGAGAGGGGCTTGGCCCTTGGAATCCCGTTCTTGAGGGCGACAAGCTGTTCGGGCGCGGTGCGGCGGACGACGGCTATGCGATGTTTGCGTGCTTGTCGGCGATCGGTGCGTTACACGCGCAAGGAATTCCACATGCGCGGCTGGTGGTGCTGATCGAGGCATGCGAGGAAAGCGGCAGCGGCGATCTGCCGCACTATATCAAGCATCTTGAGGCGCGCATTGGGCAGCCGAGCCTAGTGATCGCGCTGGACTCGGGATGCGGCAATTACGATCAATTATGGTGCACCACGTCATTGCGCGGCTTGGCGGGCGGGACACTGACCGTCGAGATTCTGACGGAGGGGGTTCATTCAGGCGACGCTGGCGGCGTGGTGCCGTGCAGTTTTCGCGTCGCGCGCCAACTGCTGAGCCGTCTGGAAGATCAATTCACGGGACGGATTCTGCCAGACGAATTCCACGTCAAGATTCCCGACGCGCGTCATCGGCAGGCCGAGGCAGCGGCGCAAATCCTTGGGAAGGCGATGTATACGAAGTTCCCATTCGCCGGTGAGTCGGGACCCGTGACGACCGACCTGACGGAGCTGATCTTGAATCGGACGTGGCGCCCTGCCCTTTCGATTATCGGCGCTGACGGCATTCCGGCGCTGGCGGATGCAGGAAATGTATTGCGTCCGATGACGTCGCTGCGCCTGTCACTCCGCTTACCACCGACTTGCGATCCCAAAAAGGCGTCGGCAAAACTCAAAGAGTTGATGACCGAAGATCCGCCAAATGGCGCCAAACTGAAATTCGAGGGCAACTGGGGCGCAGCCGGATGGGACGCGCCGGAACTTGCGCCTTGGCTCGAACGATCGCTCGATGAGGCCTCGCATACTTATTTCGGCAAGCCGGCAGCATACATGGGTGAAGGCGGCACGATCCCGTTCATGGCGATGCTCGGTGAGCGTTTTCCGCAAGCCCAATTCATGATCACTGGCGTGCTGGGGCCCCATTCAAATGCGCACGGCCCCAATGAGTTTCTACATGTCCCAGTGGCGAAGCGGATTAGCTGTTGCGTTGCGAAGGTGCTCGCCGACCATCACAATCGCGAAAGATAATCAGTGTGACCTAACTGGCTTATGGGTGTCTGGGTTTTAGCATTCTGGCTTGTCGGGGTCGTTGGTGCGATTGGAATCACGCTAAAATCTCAAAAGACAGAGAGTTGGTTTGGAAGTTATTTCTGGCAGGTCCGTTCGTAGCTTCATTAGCGGCTGGTGCGGTGGGTGGTTTTCTAGTCTCTCGCTACGTATACGAAAACAGAGAGACCTCATTGAGAGGCTCTCTGACTTATCAGACAGAAACGAGGAGTTAAGTTAAGCGAAGAACACTAACGTGCGGGCTTCGATACTCTCGCGCGGCGGGGCATCGGAGGGACTGGTCGGATCCTCGAATGCGGTATGGGCGGTGAAACGGGCGCGTCCATCAGTTGCTGAATCGTAGCATTTCAGCAAAAGCGCTTCGTCCTTGGCCATCTTTGGAAAGTAGTACCATTGATGGTTCGGGTTGAAGGCGATTGAATATACTTCGCCGGTGCGATCGCGATATTTGAGATCGGTCCGGACAAAGTCGTCGAGCTTCATCGATTGCGCGTCGCACACGGCTAGCGGCGATTCGAGGATTGGGCCGGCAATCGAGCGCCATACGTTAATCACAGCAAAGCGACGCTTCAGCAGCTGCTCAGCTTCATCACCGAGCAGGTCACGGACACGCTGCGGTCCCGACTTCAACGTGTAGTCGTTGTGCGCGAACTTCACCGGTTCACGGATCCCGGCCTTGCGCTCAGGCATTTTCAGCCCATTGCGCACGTTGTGATCGAAGACGACCACACGCTGCGCGCCGGTGGCCTGCATCACGAGTTCCGCGACTTCCTGATAGTAAACGGCCTTCACTTCCGTGTCGTCGTAGAAATTGCGCACGGCAGTCTTGTGATTGACTAGCGCGAAGCCCTGATCGTCGAGCGTGAGCTGCCATGCGAGCGGACGGCCGTTGCGAATTGTCATCTGCTCCTTGACGTTCTTGCCGGAGCGCAGAGGTACGCCTTCCGGCGGCTCGTAAAGATAGGCTACGGGCCGCTCGCTCCGATCAGCAAGATAGTTAACAGGGGCTAGTATGTGGTCAAGGTTTGCCGGGGCGCCACCGCCAGTGCTGGTATCCATGGTCTGAGCTTACAACGGTCAGGCGTTCTATGACAATTAAAGAGTATCGCATGCATAGCAGCGACCAATGCAAAGCCAGAAGCAGGGTGCACGCTCATACGAGATGGAGACCGATAGAGAGTCTGGTGCCGAGGGGGGGACTTGAACCCCCATGTGGTTACCCACGGTGGATTTTGAGTCCACTGCGTCTGCCGTTTCGCCACCTCGGCCGGTGAGCGTGGCACGGCTGATTCGCGCCGCGCCGTCATTTGAGCAATCGATTCTGCCAGACCACCGGCTCGATTCCAAGGAATCCGCCGGTGCCGGCCCTGACGGGTAGTTCGACTGACGTTTTCCCGCAAACGTCCGATAACTCTTGCCGAGGAAGCTGTGCTAACCTCACTCGAAATTTCGTGCGTGAGTCGGGAAGTGAGACTCGCGCCCTCGCGTGATAGGAAGTGACTCGACATGGAAAAATACGGTGACGTATCAGTTGACTTGAACGCCAAGGACCATGTGGCGATGGTAGAAATCCATCGGCCCCCACATAACTTTTTCGACGACGCATTGATTCGGAATATCGCTGACGCCTTCGAAGCGCTAGACAAAGACCCGGCCTGCCGGGCGTTGGTGCTCGCCGCCGAAGGCAAGTCCTTTTGCGCGGGGGCGAATTTCCAGAGCCGTCCCGAACAGAATCCGCTGAATCAGCAGCAAACTTCCGGCAGTAATCCGCTGTATCTGGAGGCGGTTCGGCTATATCGTGCGAAAAAGCCGGTAGTGGCTGCGATTCAGGGACCCGCGATCGGTGGCGGCCTGGGGTTGGCGCTCGTCGCGGATTTCCGGGTGGCCGCGCCCGAGGCGCGTTTTGCCGCCAACTTCGTCAAGATTGGAATCCATCCGGGCTTTGGGCTGACCTTCGCGCTGCCGCGCCTGATCGGCCAGCAGCGGGCAGCTCTGCTGATGCTATCGGGGCGCCGCGTCGATGGCGAAACGGCAGTGGCGTGGGGACTTGCAGATCAGCTTTCGGCCCTCGACAAACTGCGTAGTGATGCCTACGTGCTGGCTGCGGAAATCGCGGAGAATGCACCGCTCGCGGTGGTCTCGACACGAGCGACTCTACGCGACAAGTTAGCGGATCAAATCGAGGCGCAGACCCGCCACGAGCTCAAAGAGCAGACCTGGCTGATGAAAACCGAGGACCATCGCGAAGGAGTCAAAGCTGTGGCCGAGCGGCGTGCGGGCGTTTTCAGCGGCAAGTAGTTTGAGGTTTAAATGAAAACGCCGAATTTCGATGCTCGCATGAATCACCCCGAGCTGGAGCGGGTACGCGCAGAAATCCGCGAGTTTCTGGCGAATGACCCTGTTATCTCGACGCCTCATGCCGATTCGTGGAGCCATTTCGATGCCGCATTCAGCGGGCGGCTCGGACGGGCGGGCTATATCGGGATGACGTGGCCCAAGCGCTACGGCGGGCGTGAGCGCAACTCCCTCGAACGCTATGTTGTAATCGAAGAGCTGCTGGCCGCAGGCGCTCCCTCGGCGGCCCATTGGATTGCCGATCGCCAAACCGGCCCGCAAATCCTGCGGCTGGGCACCGAGGAGCAACGTCAACGGATGCTGCCCGCGATCGCACGCGGCGAATGCTTCTGCTCGATCGGGATGAGCGAGCCTGACAGCGGCTCAGACCTCGCCAGCGTGCGAACCCGGGCGATTCGGTCAGGTGACCGCTGGATAATCAACGGCCGCAAGATTTGGACTTCGTACGCTCATCAATCGCACTACCTGCTGATGCTGTGCCGGACGAGCGACAATCCGTCTGCTCGGCAGCAGGGACTCAGCCAGCTATTGGTGCCGCTTGATGCGCCGGGGCTGACGATTCGCCCGATCATCAACATGGCCGGGGCGCATGATTTCAATGAGCTGCTGTTCGAGGACGTCAGTGTTCCGGCGGACGCGCTGCTCGGCAAAGAGGGCGAGGGCTGGAATCAGGTGATTAGCGAACTGGCGTTCGAGCGCAGTGGCCCTGAACGCTTCCTTTCCTCGTTTGTGTTGCTGGAGGCCTTCGCCGAGCAGGCGCGAAAGCAGCCTTCGGCTGAGAGCGCGACGCTGATTGGCTCGATGATTTCACGGCTCGTCCCGTTGCGCGGGATGTCGATGTCAATCGCGGTCCAGCTTGGTCAGGGCGCTATGCCGAATTTTGAAGCTGCGCTCGTTAAAGAGATGGGCTCGCTGTTCGAGCAGGATGTCGGTGACCGCTTACTTGGGGAAATCGTGCCGTCGGCTGATCCAACGTCGCAAGAGAAGTTTACTCGTTTGATGGCTGAGGCGGTGTTACACGCGCCGTCGTTTTCAATTCGCGGTGGTACGCGCGAAATCTTGCGCGGGATCATCGCGCGCGACCTGGGACTACGCTGATGAGTGACATCGGACTGATAGAAGATACCGCGCGCCGCATAATCACCGACGGACTGACGCCGGCGTTGATCGAGGCTGCTGAGCATGGCACCTGGGCGGGGACGATATGGGATCAACTGGAAACTCAAGGCTTGCTCCAGCTGTCGGCGATTGCAGAGGGTGATAACGCAGCCGAGGGATTAGAAATCGAGGCTGCGGTGCTGCGCGCGACGGCCGCAACCGCATTGCCCTTGCCAGTTGCCGAGACAGCGCTGGCCGGATGGTTCATGCAGCAGCACGGGGTCGAAATTCCGAGCGGCGTATTGACGGTTGCTTCCTTTGCGAGCGGTGAGAGGCTCTCATTCGAGGGCGGGCGCGTCAGTGGCAAGCTGGAACGGGTGCCGTGGGGAGGACGTGCCTCAGGGGTCGTAGCGATCGCCGATGGCAAGCTGGTGCTGCTCGATCCGCGTTCGGCGAGCGTGACCGCCGGGATCAACATGGCGAACGAACCGCGCGATACGCTCAGCTTTAATGGAGCGCCGCCAATGGCGGCCGGCAAGGCAGCGGATCAGGAAGAGATGCTGGCTCGATGCGCCGCGGTCCGCGCATTACAACTGGCGGAGGCTGCCGCGCGAGTGCTCGAAATCTCGGTCGAATATGCCGGTCAGCGTAAGCAATTTGGAAAACCAATCGGGGGTTTTCAGGCGATCCAGCATCAGTTGGCGGCTGCGGCGGGCGAGGTTGCGTCGGCGCGAGTTGCTGCACAGCAAGCTTATCTAGCATTGGCAACCGGCAAGCATGCCGTTTTCCCCTGTGCGATCGCGAAGGCTCGCGCGAATGAAGCAGCGGGTAATGTCGCGCGGATTGGCCATCAGGTGCACGGCGCGATTGGCTTCACGCAAGAGTACCAGCTTCATCGCTTCACCCGGCGTATCCAATCGTGGCGCGGTGAGTTTGGAGCATCGGCTTTCTGGAATCGGCGCCTCGGTGAGATGGTTCTCGTGGAAGCTAATCGATCGCTATGGTCGATGGTCGCTTCCGGCGTGTGAAAAATAATCGCTCGCTCAGTCAGGAAGTAGCGCCGGTTGCGGATTGACGATTGGCCTGCGTTTGGATCGCGATCGCGCGCGTGGCATCCTGTGGCGGACAAAAGGAACTGGAATCAACCGGTCAGGCTCGATTGCGATTGTGCGAATGAACCGATTAGTGCCTTGCGATGGCTTGGTGCCTGAAAGGCTGGCTCGATGACTGAAGGTGCATCTAATCCGCCGCAGCCGCAGGCCGTTGTGGTGCCGCTGACGCGCGCTGCAATCTTTCTTGTTCTAACGATAAATCCGGGGGAAGCGAATGCGGCAAAAGTCAGGTTGCTTTGCAGCGACTTGCCGAAGCTGCTGCGCGCGATTGGCTTCCGCGATTTACAGGGCGCACTGACCTGCGTGATCGGTTTTGGCTCCGACGCATGGGATCGGCTCTTTGGATCGCCACGGCCTGCAGAACTCCATCCGTTCCGTGAGATTCTGTCGGGCGGACGTCATGCCGTTGCTACGCCGGGCGATATTTTGTTGCATATCCGCGCCGAGCGGCATGACCTCTGCTTCGAGTTAGCAACGCAAATCATGATGAAGTTGGGCGACGCGGTCGCTCTCGCTGACGAGGTCGATGGCTTTCGTTATTTCGATGAACGAGACGTGCTCGGGTTCGTCGATGGCACCGAAAACCCTGTCGATAAGGCGGCCCTCGAAGCAGCTTTGGTTGGCGATGAAGACCCGGCATTCGCAGGCGGCAGCTATGTGATCGTACAGAAGTATCTGCATGACCTCTCCGGTTGGAATGCGCTGCCAACTGAGGTTCAGGAACGTATCATCGGGCGCACCAAGCTCGGCGATATCGAATTGGACGACGCCGTGCGGCTAACTTCCGCACACAATTCGCTCAACACTATCGAAGAGAACGGTGTGGAGTTGAAAATCCTGCGCGAGAACATGGCTTTCGGGCAGCCAGGCAAAGGTGAGTTCGGCACCTACTTCATCGGCTATGCGTGCACACCGCGCCGTACTGAGCAGATGCTGCAAAATATGTTCGTCGGTCGGCCGCCCGGAAATTACGACAGAATTCTGGATTTCAGCAAAGCTGTCACTGGCACGCTGTTTTTCGTTCCGTCGGCCACATTCCTCGAAGGCGTAACCCCGGACGCGCCCGTACCGGCCGCAGCAGTTGCTGAAGCTCCGCTGGCCGAATCATCATCCCCGGCACCGCGAATCCGTGATGGTTCGCTTGGCATCGGCTCCCTGAAAAGGAGAACTCCACAATGAATAACCTGCACCGCGAGCTTGCCCCAATCTCAGATGGCGCTTGGGCTCAAATCGAAGAAGAAGCTGCTCGTACCCTTAAGCGGTACCTCGCCGGGCGGCGCGTGGTGGACGTCAAAGGCCCGGAAGGCAGCATGCTGTCGGCAGTCGGCACTGGACATATAAAAAGTATCGAAGCACCGGGCGACGGTATCCTCGCGCGCCAACGCCAAGTGAAGCCTCTCGTCGAATTGCGCGTGCCATTTGTCCTGGATCGACAGGATATAGATGACGTCGAACGCGGCGCGAATGACTCGGATTGGCAGCCGCTCAAAGACGCTGCGAAGCGAATCGCTTTCGCTGAAGACCGCGCGATCTTCGAAGGCTATGCTGCAGCCGCGATCGAAGGCATCCGCCAAGGCACCAGCAACCCCATAGGGACTTTGCCCAGTGATTCCATTCATTACCCAGACGCAATCGCTGAGGCACTAAGCCAGCTGCGCCTCGTCGGCGTCAACGGCCCCTACGCAGTCGTCATGGGGGCGGACGCATATACTGCATTAAGCGAGGCGAGTGACCACGGCTATCCGGTAATTCAGCATATCCAGCGGTTGGTTAACGACGAAATTATCTGGGCCGGAGCGATCGCTGGAGCATTCATCCTGACGACCCGTGGCGGCGATTTTGAATTACATCTCGGACAGGATGTATCGATTGGCTATTTGAGCCACTCAGATACGGCGGTCACTCTGTACTTGCAGGAGACACTGACGTTCCTGCTACTGACTACCGAGGCCGCTGTTGCGCTGAACCCTGCGGGTTCTAAGTAAGGCTATCCTGCCCAATACGAGCTGCGATTAAAGGAACGCGTGCAGTTGTGGACGCCTCCACCGAATTGGTGGAGGCGTCCAATTTTATTGGATTGAACCTTCGACGCCGTCGAGGAAGAAGTTCATATTGACGATTTTATCTTCGGATAAACTTTGGCCGGCGGGAACGATTTCCTTGCCAGAAGCATCCTTGAGTGGTCCGACAAAAACCTGCTTTTTGCCCGAAACGAAATCTTTTTCTGTATTCAATACGAGGGTCTGAACGTCAGGCGGAACCGCCGGCCCGAATGGCGCTAACTTGACCATTCCGTCGGAGATACTGCCGACGATGTGATCAGGCTTCCAAGTGCCTTTCATTGCGGCACTTACCAGCTTCACTTCGGTCGGACCCCAATTGAAGATCGCTCCGGTGAGCCAGCCTTTAGGGGCGAATTTGCTGGCGTCGGATTCATAACCGGCAAAGTAGATGTGGTTGGTTTCGGCCACACGGGCAACCGGTATCGGGTTATCCTGGTGATCCGTGAGAACATCCGCGCCGATGCTAATGAGCTTTTGCGCGGCGGCGGATTCCTTGGGCGGATCGGCCCAATCGCCGGTGAAGATTACGTAGGTTTTAACGGTAGGATTGACACTTTGAGCGCCGAGCTCAAAGGCGTTGATATTATTGAGAACCTGGGGAATCGGATGGGCGGCGACGTAACCGAGCTTACCGGTCTTAGTCATTTTCCCCGCCGTGATACCGCTTAGATAAACGGCTTGGTAGACGTCGGAAAAATAGGTTCCGACATTCGGATCGATCGCCTTGGGACCGCCGCAATGCTCGAAAATCACCTGATGATTTTCGCTGGCGAGCTTAACCATATCATTGTAATAGCCATAGCTGGTGGCGAAGATCATTTTGAAATTGCCATTGATCATTCGCTCCATGACGCGGACGGCATCAGCGTTTTCAGGAACATTTTCGACGAACTGAGTAGTGACGCCAGGAACTTCTTTCTGAACCATCAGGCGCGCCTGATTCTGCGCGTAGTTGTAGCCGTAATCGTCGACGGGGCCGACGTAAAGATAGCCGACTTTGAAATCATCAGCGTAGGCAAGCGGCTTGGCGAGCGTGATCGCGGCGATAGCTAGACCTGCCAGTCCCAGATACATGCCGAACTTGAGTCTCACGGATATTCCTTTCACGTCCTTCTGCTGAATTGATAAGTGTTTAGAAACCGACTTCCGAAAATACATTTTTGAGCTCGCGCGGCATCACGTCCCGCTTGGAGTTGGCGAAGAAAGCCATCACGGCGAGCGCCACGACGTAAGGAATCATGTCGAGCAGATAAGGCGAGACGTCGACGCCCGCCACTTGCAGTGTCATCGCGAGCACTTGCGCCGAGCCGTAAAGCAGGACAGCAGGCAAGACGTATAACGGTTCCCAAGTGGCGACGACCACCAATGCGACGGCGATCCATCCGGTGCCACGAGTCATCCCTTCGGACCACGAGCCGGAATAGGCCAAGGCGAGGGCGGCGCCGCCGAGGCCAGAGAGAAAGCCGTTGCAGAGAACGGTGCCCAATCGGATAGCGCGAACCGAGTAGCCGGCCACAAACACGGAATCGGCGCTCGCTCCCGCAGCCTTAATCAGCGTGCCGAGACGCGTTCGGTAAAAGATATAAAGGACAACCGCAAAGACGATCAGAGCAACGATGTGGGCGGCATTGAAGTGAGAGACAAAAGTCCCGAGCGCACCAAATCCATGCGGCTGAAAATCGCTGAACGTGGGCGCTTTTTGACCAACCAGCGTCCTGCCGTAGAAGGCACTTACGCCGTAGCCGAGCAGATAGATCGCGAGGCCGCTAGTGATTTGATTGCGGCCTGCCATCACGACCATCAATGCGAAGAGAGATGAGATAGCGGCACCGAAGAGACCACCCGTGAGGAAGCCGAGCCATACGCTGTTGGTCGATAGAGCAACGTAATAGGAGCCGACGGCCCCGAGCAGCATCTGGCCTTCGAGGCCAAGATTGACCACGCCCGCGCGCTCACCGATCGTCTCGCCAAGGGTCGCGAGCATCACTGGAGTCGAAACGATGAAGACGGTGGCGGCAGCGTCGAGGATCATGATCCGTTTACGCCGCCGCCCGCTTCGGCATCCGCAGGAGGAGCGCCACGATTATGATGAGCGCCTCGATCACGATCCCGGTGGACGCTGGCAGATTGGCGTCGAGTTGGAGCGCGTCGGCGGCCGAGAAAAGTCCGCCGAGCAACAGCGATGTTGCAATCAAGGCGATGAAATCATTGCGGGCAACCCAAGCGGCGACGAAACCGGCCATCATGTAGCCGGTATAAAAACCAGCCTGCAGCCGTCCTTCGACCAGAGTGGATTGGTAGATGCCAGCGAGGGCCGGAAAAATTCCAGCGATCGCCATCACGATTAGAGTCCAGCGTTGCGCGGGTATTTGCGCAAAGCGCGCGAGGCGCGGGTTGTGTAAGAGGAAGCGGGCGATGAGTCCGCCGCGCGTGTAAGTAAACCAGAAGACCAATGCGGCGACGGCGATCAGCGCGAGCATCACACTGGAGTTGACCTGAACCTTGGCGAGCGTGAAAACCGGCGGCATCGCGTTCGCTGGATAAGGATTGGAAGTTGGCCAGTTGCCACTGCCAGGGGCTTCCCACGGGCCGTTGATCAGATATTCGAGAAAATCTACGGCGACGAAGTTGAGCATCAAGCTAGCGATCGTCTCGTTGACGTTGAGATAGGCACGTCCGGCTCCAATCAGAGCGCCCCACGCGGCCCCGCCCGCCATCGCGGCGAGCGTCATCAACGGCATCAGCACGGCGAACGAAGCGTTTGGCATCCAGAGGATGACTGCGGTACCGGCGACGGCCCCGGCGATCATCTCGCCTTCCGCGCCGACATTGATCAGGCCCAGACGGGCCGGTAACGAGACAGCGAGCCCGCAAAGCAGAATCGTGACCGCGTTCAGCAGCGTCTGAGACAGCGAGAAGGCGCCACCAAAGGCGTCGGAATACATTTGTCCGAACAACGTGCCGGGGTTGGCGCCGTTCATCAGGAAGAAGATCGCGGCCAGGACGAGCACACCCAGCGCGGGTGCGCCGACTTCGCGAAGGACGAATTCGAACCTATGCCGCATGCTTACCGCCGGTCATGAGATTAAGCATCTCGTGAGCGTTGGCGCCGGCACGGTCGAAGGCGCCCGCCACTCGGCGATCGGCAACGACAAAAATGCGATCACAGTACTCACGCAGAACTTCGAGATCCTCGTGGATCAGGAGCACGCCTTTGCCGGCCGCGGCAGCCGCGCGCAGGTCGTTATGCACCAGTTCCTGCGTCGCAGGATCGAGACCCATGGTTGGATAGACTGCGATAACCGCATGCGCGTCATGGCCAAGCTCGCGCGCGACGACCAGCTTCTGCAGATTCCCGCCAGAGAGACCCCCCGCTGGGAGATGGAGTTGCGGCGGATGCACCTTCAAGTCGGTGACGCGATTGCGCAGACGGTCGGGCACGCGCGCATGCGTGCTGGAGAGCTTCAGAACCGACGGCAGATCGCGCAGATGGCGCACGAGCAGATTATCGGCCATCGAGAGCGCGGCAGCGATCGCGTTGTCGCGGGGCGCATGGGGGATATAGCCGATCCCGGGAAAGATACCGTTACTGAGGCGGCCGGAGACTTGCTCCCCGCCAACCTTGATGGTGCCCGATCCGGCTGGCGCGAAGCCGGAGAGCATCGCTGCAAGTTCAGTTTGGCCTGAGCCGGAGATGCCGGCGATGCCGACCATCTCACCGCGCTTGATCGAAATCGCGAAATCGCGCCAACCGCTACCAGTCAATCCGCTGGCACTAAAGGCTTCCTGATCAGAGGGCGGCGGCCGGTCGCGCACCGCACCATTTCCGTTGCTGTTCACAGCCATCATGTCGGCTAGTAGCTCGCGGTCGGCGGAGTTGGCGCGGCGCTCCGATGCGAGCCGCGCCTTGCGCATCACAAGAACGCGATCGGCACATTCGCGCACATCACGAATTTTGTGCGTGATCAGTACGACCAGTACGCCCTTGGCTCGCTGCATCGCCAGATAGTCATAAAGGCGGCGCATCTCGTGGTCGCCGAGGATGGCAGATGGCTCGTCGAGGATGAGGACGCGCGGCTCACACATGACGACCTTGACGACTTCGAGCAACTGGATCGTCGGAAGATCAAACTCGAAGACACGCTTCTTGAAATCGACGCCCGGGACGAGTTGATTAGCCAAAGCAACGGTCGCCTCGGGCAGATCCCGGACGCTACGAGGCGTCAGCAGAGTGCTCGCACCTCGCATGCGCGGATCGAACATCATCAGATTCTCGAACAGCGGCAGCTCTGGAACGAGGCTCGGGCTCTGCATGACCATGAAGATGCCGTGCTCGCGGGCGTCGCGGGGTGAGCGAATCTTGACCTCAGAGTCATCAAGCAGGACGCGGCCGGAATCGGCACTGTAATAGCCATACAGCACCTTCATCAGCGTGCTTTTGCCCGCGCCATTCTCCCCGAGAAGCGCGGTGATTTCGCCCGGCGCTAGGTCTATAGATACGTCGTCGAGAGCGACGTTGTCGCCGAAACGCTTGCAGATGTGCTCGAGCTTAATGGCCGGTACTTTGAACTCGGCTGACGGCATAGGGCTACCGATATGAATCTGAAGCGCGGCCGACGCGCCAGGTCAGCTCAGGGCGCCGCGTTAAACGATAGAGCCTAACGTTAACCTGATTGAATCTAACCACCAATCATCCTTTGAAACCGATACTGATTGCTGCATAGCCGGCTGCTATGACAGGCAGATTCGGTTGACAGTTGCTGTTAAGAGAGCAATCGATATGCCCTGCGCGTCTGAAACGGACTGAGTAGTTGCGCGCGTTGGCATAAGACGAGAGGGCGAAGATGCCACCTCAAAGGGCAATTGCCTAAACGAGATACACTCGTGGTGTTCCGGTAAGGCAACTCGGATTTGATTGAGAGGTCAGAAAAAGGCAACGGCCGTGGAGGATTCCCTGATCTAAATCAGGTCATCCTGCCACTGCCGTTTCAGCTTTTGCGTATAATGCCGCTAAGAAAACGTTAACGGCTTAACGGAGAACACCGCGAAGACGCCACGTATTTGGGCGTCATGCACTTTCGCTGCCTAGGCGGCGAGGCGCTTGGACTCATCGGCAGCGGTTGGCGGCTCGACTTTATAAAGCTGCAGTCCGTTCTCCCACAAAATCTTACGCTGCACTGATTCCTCACAGTCGGAGAGTCCGCCTTTGATACGGTCATGGACTTCTTGTCCATAGAGCGATGTCGGATGCGGAAAATCGGTTTCGAACATGATGTTGTCAGCACCGACTTTGTCGATCAGGCGGCGCGGAGCAATCTGCTCGAACCAGTAACAAGCATAGACGTTGCGCTTGAAGTACTCGGACGGCATCCGATCAAACTCTGGATGTTCCTCCGCCACGCTGTTACCAGTGTACTGGTAGTCAAGCGCTTCAAGGACAAAGGGAATCCAGCCGATGCCGCTCTCGACCGAAACGAATTTGATTTTTGGGTAGCGCGCCAACACGCCTGAGAGCAGCAGGTCGGTGAGCTGCACGCCGTTGCGGAGGAAAATGTCCACGGCAAGTTCGGTGAATGCGGCCATCTTGCCGTACACTTTCATTTTGTTCTGCAGCAGACCCTCTTCCATATTTCCTGAGCCGATATGGAAGCTGATAGGAAGGTCCAAATCGACGGCGACTTCCCACAGCGGATTCCAATGCGGATCGCCGATCAACGGCTTGCCATAGTATTGCGGCTCGCCGGTGAAAAGGATTCCTCGATGGCCCATCGCCGCACAACGCCGAACTTCCTCGACTGCGGCGGCAACATCCCAGAATGGGATCGAGGTGATCGGCAGAAGGCGGCGCGAATCAGCCGACGCCCACTCGGTCTGCCAGTCATTGTAAATCTTCACGCAGGTGAGCATCAGTTCCGGGTCGCCCAATTTCAGGAATTGTTGCGCGCCGAAGCCGCCAACGTTGGGGTACATGACCATCGCCCAGATGCCCATCTGGTCCATGTACTTGAGACGAGCCTTCGCATCGTATGCGCCCGGATGCATTTCCTCGAAGGTCTTGGGTGGGTTCTTGAAAGTTCCGACACCGGCGGTAGCAGTCATCCCCGGATTCGCGAGCATCGATTTGCCACCAACGACCCATGACATACGACCATTTTCGCTGGTCTCAATTCGCGGAACCCGATCGCGAAATGCAGCAGGCGCCCGGCTAGTCCAAAGGTCTGCACTTTCAGTGACGTGGGTATCGACATCGACAATGGTGTAACCGCTCATAGTATCCCCTTACGCCTTAAATTTGTTTGTCAATCTTGGCCCAGATTCGCACCAACATCAGGCCATTTGCAAACGCCCGCCTTAACACTGTCGCCGTTCAAGACGGGGGTGGACTAATCTAAATATCGGACGGGCATCGCTGGCCGCCGATTATGATCCGATACCCAGGACTTGGAGGCTTCACACCAATCCCACAAGCGACCTCGCGAGAGTCGACCGCGAGCGACCCATCAGCTGATCACGCGAGATGGTATCCGCGAGGCAATTCGCGAACGCAAGGACCGCATAGTGACCAGATTTGTTCAAACGGCAGAATCTTCATGGCCGCTACCACAAGTTCATCGGGATCGTGACAACGATCACAGATCTTTAGCGAATGAAGAAGGTGGTCGTTCGTGGCGTGATTGAGAGATGTAAATTCAACCGTGAGATCCAAAATTTGTTACCTCTTTGAGTTGCAGTGCTAACCGAGAGTGGGCAACTGATGACTGTTAGTTAGCATCATTTAAGTAACGATAGCATAACACCGCATATTAGGTTAGTCAAGAACATCGAACAGCGATATATAAGGCATAATAACGCCTGATAATTCAGATAGTAGGCAGTCAATGCGGAGTTACGATGGTCTTGAGCGGAAATAGTCCGCCTTCGCCCATCCAGAAGTACCGTCGGCTTCTCGTAGGACTTTGCGCCGACTGAAGCCGCTTAAAAATGTGCGGCCCAGTGAATCTAGCTGGAGCAGGTCAACGGACTCATGCTGTATATCTCGCGTCCTTTTCCAAGCGAGGCATGATACGGGAACCGCCACTCAGCCCATCTGAGGACTTCGGGGAGCAGTGCAAGGCGTCCGCTCCACAATAGAAACAACTGAACGTCGGATTGCTCGGCGGCGGCGATCACCTGAGCCGCCGTGAGATAGCCGCTGGCGATCCGAACAAAAGAGGTGTCGCTTAATTGCGGCGGCATGTCGCGGCCTGCCGCAAACGCTATTCCCTGTGCGTCGGTCAATATCGCAGAATTCTTACCGGTCATGCTCACTATCAGTTGAGCGCTTTTCAGGTCGGCGGAGTCGGTAGCGATATGCAGGACGCTATTGATCTGCCACGCGGCTTGACGTGCGGCTAGAGCAGAGAGGCTGATCACCGTCAGTATTGCCAGACCGGCGGTCGCAAATTCTCGACCCTCGCGACAGGCTCGCCCACTGTTGACCCATCGTGACAATCTGTTCCAGAACCTGCACCATCCGAGGCCAGCGGCTATTGCTACTGGCGGAACAAGGACAACCAGATGATGGCTGAACAGGGGATGGTGAAACAGAATGCCGGTGAGCGTGAATGTTATCCAGCCCGCCAAAACTATTCCTTCGGGAACAGAAACGACGCCGAGCACAGCAAACATCGAGGCCGCGACGAGGAGCCAATCGTGCGCGAAGAACTGAGCGATCACGGTGGACGTCCGAGGCATAGTGTCGGACGTTATCGCGGACCGCGCGGCCCAGTGAAACTCGACCGCTTGATGCCACACCCTTGAAGGACCAAAGACTAAGAACGCGCAAAGAATCACGATGCCGAAGGTGCCAATTGCAAGTATGGCGTCGGTGATAAGCGGCAACCAACTCAGCCGCTTACCGACGGAGGTCATCCAGCATCTGAAACCGATAGCCAGAAACAGGGCGGGAAGCGTGAAGAGCCCGAGCAACTTCACCAGGACTGAGGCGGCGATCAAGGCGGAGGCCAAGCTGAGGCCAATGCGGCCGCCGGATCGCGTGTATCGTATAGCAAAGGCCATCCCGGCCACGGCGAATGCGCTCGCGGGGACTTCGGGGCTTACGGCACGCGACCACTCCAGTTCCATCGGCGACAGGATCACGATTGCGGCTGCCACCCAGCCTCCAGTCCAGCCGGACAATTGCAGAGCGATCAGTCCGGTAGTTGCGATCACGATCAAGCCCATCGTGGCGCTAAGTAGTTGACCGGACAGAAAGCTCATCCCGAACAGCCGCATCGAGTAGTAGACGAGCGGCAGCCACAGTGGCGGCTGGGAATCGAAGATGGTGGCGTAGAGATGACTACCGCGGAGCATCATCCGCGCCGATTCGAGATAGACTCCCGAGTCGTAGTCATCGTCGTAATGCCCAAGGTTCGCGTAGAGAAGAAAGATCGCGAAGACAGCGAGAACAACGGTAACGAAGATTATCGGCCAAGTTATCGAGCTACGAGAAAATTGGCCCTTAGCTTCCGGCTGGGGGTTCATAATCAGGCGACCGATAGAATACGATCGCAGGGAATCAACATGCCATGACGGACAAAAGCAAACTATATTTGTCTCGTTAGTTACGATTTAGTTAAAAAATATCGCTGCCATCATTAATTCATGCTAAAAGACGTTAGATGGCACAGATTTTTCCCCCTGACTTTCTCTGGGGCGCGGCCAGTGCTGCCTACCAGATAGAAGGCGCGTGGAACGAAGACGGCAAGGGCGAATCCATCTGGGACCGCTTCGCTCATACCCCAGGCAAAATCAAAAACGGTGATACAGCGGACACCGCTTGTAGCTTTTACTATCGCTATGCCGAGGATATCGCGATTATGGCGAGGCTCGGACTCACGGCGGCCCGGATTTCTTTTTCGTGGCCGCGAATCCTCCCGCAGGGGCGTGAGAGCATCAACCAGAAAGGCCTCGACTTTTACAACCGCGTCATCGACGAGCTGCTGCGGAATAAGATCCAGCCGTTCGTGACTCTTTACCATTGGGACCTGCCGCAGGCGTTAGAGGATCTGGGTGGTTGGCGTAATCGCGACACAGCCGAATACTTTCGCGACTATGTTGCGTTGGTGGCAGATCGATTGGGCGATCGCGTCAAGCATTGGATCGTTCTCAACGAGCCGTGGATGTTCACGATGCTCGGTCATTTCCAGGGGATCCACGCGCCGGGCCTCCGTGACCCGATAGGAGCGCTGCGGGCGACACATATCGTGAACCTCGCCCAAGGCCTGGCAGTACGCGCTCTCCGCGAATCGCGCCATCAAGCAAAGGCAATTGGGACGGCGTTCAGCATCTGCCCAACGCATCCACTGACCGACTCCGCGAACGATCGGGCCGCGGCTGAGCGCTGCGACAAATTCGTTAACCTTTGGTTCCTGGAGACGGTGATGAACGGGCGCTATCCGGAAATCGGAGGCCCGATCAGATTCGAGGATTTGGCCGATATACGTCCGGGCGACATGGATACGGTCAAGGCCCCTCTCGATTTTATCGGAATCAACCTCTATACGCGGGCAATTATCAAGCACGATCCCAAGGAGCGCTACCTTGGGGCAAAGCACGTCCAGCCGGAAGGCAAAGAGCTCACCGATTTTGGATGGGAGGTCTACCCGCGATCCATCTCTGAGATGATTCTGCGGATCTCGCGAAAATATGGACGCCCGATCTACGTCACCGAGAATGGCTGTTCATACGATGACTTGCCGGATGGTGACGGACGGGTGAGGGACGAGCGCCGAATCTGTTTCCTGCGGCGCTATCTCGCGGAAGTCGGACGAGCAATCGAGGCCGGCGCCGACGTGCGCGGTTACTTCGTGTGGACACTCACCGATAATTTCGAATGGGCAGAGGGCTACGCTCAGCGCTTCGGGATCGTCTATTGCGACCGCGACACCCAGCGGCGGATTATCAAGGACAGTGGCTACTGGTACGCCCGTCTAGTCCAATCGAATCAGTTGGACGACTTGCGCCTCGAATTGGACCGATAGTGAGTAGGACAATTGTGCGCCGGTTTAGCGCGAGATCGTGTTGGAAACTATCGTAGCGCGGTCTGGATGGCGGGCCGCGCCCGACGAGAATGGCGATTACGTCTACGCTATAGTCTGACGCATCGGCGACAGCGTCGGCACAATGAATCAAGTTATCCAGACCGTTACATTGTGGCCCAGTGGGGCCTAGGGATCTTGAACTGATCGAGAAGGCGGCGATGCGTGCTTTTCCACCGCGCCTACCCGAGCAACCCATCTTCTATCCCGTTCTTTCCGAGGAATAAGCGATCAAAATCGCTCGCGATTGGAATGTCCCGGCCAGCGGGGCCGGTTTTGTGACTCGTTTCGAGGTGAAGAGAGTTTTTCTCGCACAATTCCAAGTGCGGGAAGCCGGCGGCCAGGCGCACCTTGAATACTGGATACCTGCCGAAGAGCTTGCCGCATTCAATGAAGCCATCGTCGGTCAGATCTAAGTGATCTTAGAATTCCGTTAATCGGACTGGCGACCCGCGCCCGACGATGATGGGCACTATGTCTGCGCCATAGCCCTATGAAGCCGCAGACGCACGATGATCCGCTCGTCTTCTTTGAGATACTTAAATTCGTTATTGTACTCGCAGTTAACCAGCCAGCGATCCACAATCTGGCCCTTCACCTCCGTTCGCAAACGAGAACTCGCCCCTCCTTTAAGCCCCTAAGCAGGTCGAGATAGTCGAGTTCGCCATAATTGCCGCGCGCACCAACGAACATCAGATTATGGTGCATGTGCCAGGGCGTGCCGAGAAAGCCGATTAGGCAATCTTCCTCTCGTTCGGCGTTCTGAAAGCACAGGACTGCGTCTCGGCCGAGATCGACCTCCACACTGAAATCGGCGTCGGCCCGCGCTATCAAGCCTATTTCGCGGCATAACTGCTCAATCAGATCGAGATCATAGAGCATGGTTCAAGCGGGTCGGCTCGCAAACTGAATCTTGAGCGCACTTCGCGGACTCGTTTGCTCGATGTGCCTTCGGCTCCGCCAATGCTAACACCGGTTCGCGGCCGAACCCTATGTCATGCTATAAGCGGTCATTGTCCAACGGAGGACTGATCCTAATGTCTAACAAAGGCTTCTCGCATGTCGGTCTGTCCACGCTCGATCTCGACAAGACGCGCGACTTCTACGAAAACGTGCTTGGGTTCAAGGCCGTCGTATGTGACATCATTCCCGTCAAAGAAGGTGGCCAGATTCGGCATATCTTCTTCGATACGGGGCGTGATCAACTCATTGCCTTCATGGAAGCGCGTGGCGTCGATGGCATCCCAGCCGAGTACGACACTTCGATTGCGCGCGGCCTTGGCGTGCCCGGAGCGTTCTATCATTTTGCCTTCGAGGCTGGGAGCGAGGCTGGCCTGAAGCAGAAGCGCGAGGAGTTGCTGTCAAAAGGTGTGGACGTTACCGAAGTAGTGGATCATACGTGGGCGAAATCGATCTACTTCAAAGATCCCAACGGCCTGATGCTTGAGTTCTGCTGCCTCACGCGTGAGTTCGTCGCCGACGATGCGAAGATGCAAGAGCGCTTCAAGTTGTCGAATCCGGCCCGCTCGCTCGATATGGCGCCGGACAGCCCAATGCGTACGGGTCATCCGGGCGGCCGCGCATAGCAGATCAATAAGAATTTCCAGGACGCTCGCTCGCATCCGCGGGCGGGCGCGATACGCTTCCGCATCGTGTTTGTCTCTTGACGACGACCTGTTTTGGTCTGCTGGCAGACGCTTATCGCGCGATCTGATTGGTCAGATTCAGCGATCGTAAACAGTGTAATAAAGGCCATACAGGCGCCATGAGGTGCTCGTGGCCACGATCGCTCTCGCGAGGTGCTGTTTGCGACCATCAAGATTCTAACTGCCTGATAAACAACAATAATCTTGCACTAAGAACGTGCGGGAGGCAGTGGAGAGGAAGCCGCACAATCGAGGCACGTCGATTGCTCAAATTCTTGGGTCGAATGCCGAATCGCAATGACTGTCGCGAGGGTGATTGAAACCTTGGCCGGAGCGATTCGTAGATGCGCTACAGGAGGAAGGGTTGTGACCAGACGTATCGTCGGGGTAGCAGGCGGGTTCGCGCTCGGATTGGCGTTGGCCGGTAATTGCTGGGCGCAATCGCTGACGACCACACAAAAGGGCTTGATTGGTGGCGGCCTGCTGGGCGCCGGTACGGGCGCGATTGTGGGTGCGGCTGTACATCATCCAATTGCGGGTACGGCAATCGGGGGAGGGATCGGCCTGGTTGCGGGTGGCGCGGTCGGACATGAATTGCAGAACAACGAAAATCAGCAAAGCCAGCAGCAAGCAGAGATTGCAGCTCAGGAGGCTCAGATTCGGCGTCAGCGCGAGGAAATCAAGCAGCTGCAGCAGAACCAGAATACCGAGTGATCAATCGACATCTGGGATTCTTTGAAAAGCACGAGAGGAGAAATGAAATTGAAGCTTAAGAGTTTAGCCGTGCTGACCTTGGGAGCG
>DATKPK010000204.1:0-8432 GCA_035524095.1 Binataceae bacterium (SeqCode)
CGAGGGAAGCGTACCACCGGGTGTGAATTGCTCGGTGCTGTAATCAAAAGTCGCGACGGTGGGCGAGCTGCCGCCGGCGATAATGACTCGTCCGTCAGCCATCAGTGCGGCTGTCTGGCCCGAAGCTCCGTCTGGTAACGAGCCCGCCGCCGTTGTCCACGTGAGAGTATCGGTACTGAAGGTCTCTGCTGTGCTGAGTTGATCGCCGTTGGCGTCGAGGCCACCCGCAATGAGTACATCGCCGTTGGCGAGCTTGGTCACGGCGTCGTCGTAACGCGGAGTTTTTTCCGATGAAATCGCTCCCCAAGAATCTGACCCTGTGATGTAGCGCGCAGGGGTTGCGACTGCGGAAGGAGCGACTTCCCCGCCGACCAATATTACCCAGCCATTATCAAGCAGAACTGCTGAATGATCGTAGCGCGGGACACTTGGTACAAGGATTGTTTCAGCTCGCCAACTACCCTGTGACGCGCTGCTGGCCGGAGGAGTGAAGAACTCGTAATCCTGCGCCAGAGTGTAACCGCTCGCGGATGAATTGTCGGTCAATCCGCCCACGACCATCACTGTCCCATCGGGCATCAGCGTGGCCGTATGCGCTAACCTCGCGACGACAAGCGAGGCGACCTCGGTCCAGGTTTTAGACGGAGGATCGTAAATCTCCGCTGACCCCAGCGTCGCGGAGCCTCCGCCTGCCGAGAGGTTACCTGTGTTCACGTAGGTATCGGAGCCACCCACGGCGAGCACTTGCCCGTTGTTGAGCAATGTCAGCGTGAATTGCGTTCGCGCCTGATTCATCGACCCCGTGGGGGCGACGGTCTGGGTTGCCGGGTTATAGATGTAAGCGTTGGCAAAGGCATTGGTCCCGTCGTCGCCGCCCGCGATTAGAATCTGTCCGCTGGGAAGCGCGACACTGCGGTAGTTTTCCGGTAACTCGCCACCATCGACGCCGCCCGCAAAGGAGTCGAAGCTGCCAGAAGGCGAGGCGGTTTCAGCTACGGGATCATAAATCACCGGCAACGATGCATAACCACCCAGCAGGAAGACATCACCTGCAGCGGTCGGCGCGACGGCCGGCGCCGGCGTAGGCGTCGGAGTGGGTGGCGTTGGAGTCGGTGACGGAGGAGGTGTCGGCGTGATGGTTGGTCCCGATAATGACGCCGTTCCGGAAACTGAGATTTTGAACGCTGTCTTGTCGCCGGCAACGGTGATCTTTAATGGCTGGCTGAACTTGCCCTTCTTTGTCGGCGAAAACTGTACGACCACCGCGCAGCTTTGCGCCGGTTGCAACGTAACCCCAGTGCAACCATCGGAACTAATTTTGAAAGGTGAATTGATCGAGACAGCTGAAATCGTCGCCGGGGCGTTGCCATTCACATTGACGACCGACAACGGTTGCGATGTAAGGGTGAACCCTGGATACACCACGCCCACGTTAAGCGGTTTCGGCTCGAACATCAGCTTGGGCTTGGATAGGGTGGCTGTAGCCGATGCTTTGGGTGCCGAGATGACAGCCACGCCGCCGATCAGGATTGCAAGGCCAGTAAGTAGAAGTACGAAGCGCGACCGATTCATTGTACGACGTTCCTTGCGTCAACACCGGCGGGGACCAGCTTGGGAGCCCAAGCACGACCGACGACGAAGCCCATTGGCCCACCCATCTCCACCACGAGCGACGAACTGTGAACCGCAGCCCGGTGAAGGCCTATATGCGGACTATTTGCGATAGCCTTGTGCCAGCCATCGAAATACGTGCCGAGCAGGAGTTGCAGGTCAGGCGTGCCATGTCCCTGCCATGCGAGTCCAAAGACTTTGCCGTCAGGCCTGACAAATTCGCGGACTCGCAGATTGTTGGCCGTACTGAACTCGTTATAGGTGTATTTCTCACCGGTGCTGGTGCGCAGCACATAAGACTGAACCGCCGACTGAGGGCTTGAAGAAATCGATTGAGCCGCGGCCGCCGGACCGGAGGCCGTCACCGCACCGAGCTTTTGGGCATCACTCGTAACCGAGGCAATACTGCCTCCAAGACTTGCCTCAGCCCTACGCACGCTCGCACCGGCGACTAGCATCGCCACGCAGACGCTTAGGCTTGCGATCACGATTTTAGTCAGCCAACCACTCCAAACCTTAGGGCGCCGCTGCCAGTATGTGTCTTCATTCGCTATCATTTTTTGTCCGTCGGCGGTTCTTTCACGCTATTTGGACGCAGAAGAAGCGGTATTCTTCACCTTGCGCGCCGAATTATCTACGATTTCGGGTCGTCCGAGACAAGTCCGCATCTACATGGGCGGCCATGACATTCAGATTCGTGGGTCACCCCCGCTCTACGATACCTATGCCACCGGGGGTGTTGCGGGACACTTGATGCCGCCTGGCAACGACTCTGGGCAAGTCACTTTATCTCTTCGCACGGTTTCTTAGGCTTTAGCGTAGCTCAGTGTACGTTTTTGATTAACCTTCGGCAAGGCAGTCTTTGTGTCATTTAAGTCGTGCTAGAGGCCATTAATAGATAGAGCTGTTCCATCAAATTAGCGCAGTAGCTGGCAAAGATAGGCAATTTTCATTTCCGCGGCCAGTTTCAGATGAAGATCACCTATCGTCCCGGGATGTATTGTGGTTCGTTGATCTGCACAGGAGCCGCGGTCAAAAGAGTCTATGAGTCTGTACATCGAGGATTACGCGATCATCGGCGACACCTGCACGGCTGCGCTCGTCGGGCACGACGGCTCAATCGATTGGCTCTGCGCGCCGCGCTTCGACTCGGGAGCCTGTTTCGCCGCACTGCTGGGCGGCGCGAATAACGGCTTCTGGCGGTTGGCGCCGGCTGGCGGCGAAGTAAAATCGCAGCGCCATTATCGTCAGGACACGCTGGTCCTCGAGACTGATTTCGCAACCGCCACCGGCAGCGTCAGGGTGATCGACTTTATGCCGACGTCGGACCGCACCGGCCGCGTCGCCGTCGTACGAATCGTGAAAGGAATCAGCGGCGCCGTGCCGATGCGGTCGGAGGCAGTTTTCCGCTTCGACTACGGGCGCACCGTACCTTGGATACGCCAGCGCGAAAATGGCTTCAACGCGGTCGCTGGTCCGAACGCCGTCACATTACAGAGTACAGTTCCGATGCATCCTGAAAATGGAGCATTTTGCAGCGACTTTACTATCAGCGGAGGCGCGACTGAGGTATTCGCTGCCGAATTCTATCCCTCACATGAGCACGAGCCTGGAGCGTGTGATGGACTCGCGATGCTGTCGATCACCGAGCAGTGGTGGCGTGCATGGGCTGCGCGGTGCCGATGGGAAGGCGAATGGCGCGACGCCGTCGTTCGTTCAGCGATCACGTTGAAGGCGCTGACCTATCGTCCGACGGCAGGTATCGTCGCCGCTGCGACCACCTCGCTGCCGGAAAATCTCGGCGGCTCCCGCAACTGGGACTATCGCTATTGCTGGCTTCGCGATTCAACCTTCACGCTCTACGCGCTATTGCTTTGCGGATATGCAGATGAGGCGAAAGAATGGCGCGAATGGCTATTGCGTGCGATCGCTGGGCGTCCACAGGATATGCAGATTATGTATGGCATCGCGGGGGAACGCGACCTCCCGGAATTCGAGGTGCCGTGGCTTAGTGGCTATGGCAATAGCAAGCCGGTACGTATTGGCAATGCGGCGCATCAGCAATTCCAGCTCGACGTTTATGGCGAAGTGATGGATACCCTGTACGTTGCAGGGAAGTATGGGGTTCCATCGGACAACGATGTCTGGCGGATGCAAACTCAGTTGATGGAGTTCATTGAGTCGGCCTGGCAGCATCCTGACGAAGGAATCTGGGAGATTCGCGGCGAGCGGCAACATTTTACCCATTCCAAGGTTATGGCATGGGTCGCGGCGGATCGCGCGATCAAATCGATCAAGCGCTATAGACTCGGCGGACCGATCGCGAAATGGACCGCGATGCGGGATCAGATCCATCGCGAAGTTTGCGAACGCGGATTCGACCGCCAGCGCAACAGCTTTGTCCAACACTATGACACGACAGCCCTCGACGCGTCATTGTTGATGATCCCGCTCGTCGGGTTTCTACCCGCCCATGACGCGCGAGTGCGTGGCACCGTCGATGCAATCCGGCGTGAGCTGATGAAGGACGGTCTCGTCGAGCGCTACGCCACTGAGACGGGCGTTGACGGCTTGCCTCCCGGTGAAGGAGCGTTCCTGCCATGCAGCTTTTGGCTGGCAGACAATCTTACGGTTCTGGGCCATTATGACGAGGCGCGCGAATTGTTCGAAAGGCTCCTGGCACTGCGCAACGACCTGGGGTTGCTTGCGGAAGAATATGATCCGGTTAAGCAGCGGCTGACGGGGAATTTTCCACAGGCGCTGACGCACGTCTGTCTCATCAATACTGCGCACAATCTGATGCTGGGGGCAGGACCCGCGTTGCAGCGAGCCGATCATAACGGCAAAACGCCTTAGCCGGTAAATTATACATTAACGAAGCGCGCAGCGTCCTAAGCTGGATGCTTCGATTTATCAGCCTGCGACCGGATTGGCATAAGAAGCACGCCGCAATAAAGACTCCAGATGAAGGCTGGCCACTCTTATACATGGCATGGGTTGTGCTGAGCTAGACGATTCAGATTATCCTGACTAATGAGTTCCTGAAATATCGATTTATCAAAGGTGCGTTACGCATGGCGAATGATGCGCGGAAATCACGAATACTTGAAGGACTCCCTTATCCCAAAGGAGCAACATGGGATGGCTTGGGAGTCAACTTCGCACTATTTTCGGCGCATGCAACGAAAGTCGAGTTATGCTTGTTCGATGACAAGGGTGAAACGGAGATCGAGCGAATCGAGTTGCCCGAGTTTACCGATGAAGTATGGCATGGTTATTTGCCTGACGCTCGTCCCGGCACCGTCTATGGCTATCGTGTCTACGGTCCTTACGAGCCAGCCGCCGGTCATCGCTTCAACCATAACAAGCTATTGCTTGATCCCTACGCTAAAGCTCATGTCGGCAGCCTGAAATGGGGTCCTGAAGTCTTCGGTTATACGATCGGAGCGGAGGAAGCCGATCTTAAGTTTGACGAGCGTGATAGTGCTTCGTTGATGCCGAAATCCAAGGTAATCGATCCGGCGTTCACATGGGTCAGGGATCGCGCGCCACGGATCCCGTGGGGTCGAACGATTGTCTACGAAACTCATGTCAAAGGCTTCACGATGTTACATCCGGCAGTGCCCAAGGAATTTCGCGGCACTTTTGCCGGGCTCGGGCGGCAGGAAGTTATTGACTATATCAAGAGTCTTGGAATCACCGCTGTAGAGCTGATGCCGATTCATTCGTTCATCAACGATAGCTACTTGCTGGATAAGAAGCTGACTAATTACTGGGGTTATAACACCATCGGTTTCTTTGCGCCGGATCCCCGCTATTCAGCCACTGGCGAAATCGCGGAATTCAAGCAGATGATCGCGCACTTGCATGACGCCGGTCTCGAAGTGATTCTCGACGTCGTTTATAACCATACGGCCGAAGGCAGTGAGCTTGGTCCGACATTATCATTTAAGGGCATCGACAACGCATCCTATTATCGGCTGCTGCCCGACAAGCCGCGTTACTATATAAATGATACTGGGACTGGAAATACTCTGAATCTCAGTCATCCGCATGTCTTGCAACTTGTGACCGATAGCCTCCGCTATTGGGTCACCGAAATGCACGTCGATGGCTTCCGTTTCGATCTCGCGACTATTCTTGGCCGCGAGCCGTACGGCTTCGACGAAGGCGGCGGGTTTCTCGATAGCTGCCGTCAGGATCCTGCGCTGTCACAAGTCAAACTAATCGCCGAACCGTGGGACCTTGGCCCCGGTGGCTATCAGGTCGGAGGCTTTCCTCCTGGATGGGCTGAATGGAACGATCGCTATCGCGATACAGTGCGTAGTTATTGGAAGGGCGACGAGCATAAAGTTGCCGAGATGGCCACGCGCCTCGCAGCTTCCGGCGACCTCTTCAATCGGCGTGGCCGCAAGCCTTGGGCGAGTGTAAACTTCATTACAGCACACGATGGGTTCACACTACATGATCTCGTCTCGTACAATGACAAACATAATGAAGCCAACGGTGAAGATAACCGCGATGGTAACTCGAATAATCATTCGTGGAATTGCGGTGCCGAAGGTCCAACTGACGATCCGGAAATAAATCGCCTACGCCAACGCCAGATGCGGAATTTACTGGCAACCTTGTTGCTGTCTCAGGGAACCCCGATGCTATTGGCGGGAGATGAATTTGGCCGTACGCAAGGAGGAAACAACAATGCCTATTGTCAAGATAATCAAATAAGCTGGCTCAACTGGGAAATCAAAGACGAAGGCCGCGTATTGACTGATTTTGTCCGCCGTCTGACGATGTTGCGGAATGCCTTTCCCGTTCTTCGCCGCGAACGGTTCTTTAGCGGTAATTGGGATGAAACACTCGAAGTGAAGGACGTCACCTGGTTCAATTCCTTCGGCAAAGAGATGCAGCAGGAGGATTGGGGTGACGGTAACCAGCGCTGCTTCGCGATGTTGATGGACGGGCGTGCGCAGGCTACTGGTATTCGTCGGCTCGGGACTGACGCAACATTGCTAGTTGTGATGAATGCCCATCATGATGTGGTGACTTTCACTTTGCCCGCGGTGACCGGGGGCGATCGTTGGCGATGTCTGATCGATACCGACGATTACGAGCGCGACGAATTACCCGTGTTCAGACCCAAAAATACCTACGATGCAGCCGCACGCTCGCTGGTTCTATTCGCCCTCGACGATCGTGGTGAAACCGTGCGGATGGTCCGTCAAATCGCGCTTGACTTGTCGCGCAGCAAACAGCTCGCGCGGTGAGTTCGGCAGTATCTAGGTGGCAATTATCGCAACTGATTCCCCAGAAAGATCGACATAGTCGGTTTCTAGCTGAACAGCTGGATTTGATTTGAGCAAGAGTTCTGCCTTCGGTTTGCGGCTCCATCCAATGCGTCGTGGCTCGGAAACGAAATTGCATGCAACGTGAATTGAGCCGCGCGTCATCAATAGCCAGCGAGCCTGTTCATCGTATTCGACGTGGACCTTCGCTAAATCGCCGTCGTAGAGATCAACACGACTCTTCCGCAGCCGGATTAAATCTTGATGCCATCGCAGGATGCTCTTATGAGGCTCGCGCTCCAGCTCATGCCAATCGAGCTTTGAGCGTGTAAACGAATCAATGGCCTGCGGATCGGGAATATCCTCGAGCTTCCATCCGGCCGCCATCAATTCTTTCTTGCGTCCTTCGCTTACCGCTTGGCCGAGTTCTCTATTCTCGTGGCCAGTGAAATAGATAAATGGACTAGCGGCTCCCCACTCTTCTCCCTGGAATAGCATGGGGATAAAAGGCGCAGTCAGAACCAGCGCCGCCGCAACCTGCAAAAGACCTATGCTCATAAGGTTCGAGCTACGTTCGCCTGGCGCTCGATTTCCAATCTGATCGTGATTTTGCAAATAACCGAGAAAGCTGTGGCCTGACAATCCGGTAGGCTTACGGCCGTGGCGTCGCGCACGGAATTTGGAATATCTTCCGTCGTAGACGAACACTCGTTGGAGCGCATCTGCGATGTCTTTGATTAACCCGAAATCGCCATAGTAACCGGATGTCTCGCGAGTCAGCACGCTGTGAAGTGCGTGATGGAAATCATCGCTCCATTGCGCCTGTATGTTGTATCCGCCAAGCTCTGAGTGGCGGACTATGCGAGGATCGTTCAAATCGCTTTCAGCGATCAAAACTAGGCTGCGCCCTAGAGATTTCTCAAGCTCAGCAACTTCAGCAGAAAGCTGTTCCAGGATTTGTATCGCTGAAGTGTCTACTATCGAGTGGATCGCATCGATTCTTAATCCATCAAAGTGATAATCGTGCAACCACATTTTTGCGTTGTCACAAACGAAGCGGCGGACTTCGTCGCTTCCGCGATCATCGAAATTGACCGCACTACCCCAAGGTGTGGCGTAACGAGAAGTAAGATAGGGACCGAATTGGGGTAAATAATTTCCCTCTGGCCCGAAATGGTTATAGACGACATCTAGTATAATCGCCAGTCCGCGTCGGTGACATGCATCGACTAGACGCTTGAGTCCATCCGGGCCGCCGTAAGCGTGATGAGGAGCGAAAAGATCTACTCCGTCGTAACCCCACCCGCGATTACCTGAGAACTCGGCAACCGGCATAAGCTCTACATGCGTTATGCCCAATTCAAGCAGGTGACCGAGACGTTCAATCACCGCATCAAAGGTGCCCGGTGCGGTGAACGTACCGACGTGAAGTTCGTAGATAACACCCGATGAGAGAACCGGCGCATTCCAACCGCGGTCGTGCCACTCAAATGCAGAATGATCAATTATCCGCGAAGGCCCATGCACGCCGGATGG
>DATKPK010000205.1:0-7014 GCA_035524095.1 Binataceae bacterium (SeqCode)
AGAGTTTGGCAATCTGCGCGTCGCTCAGATTGGTCAACTCGTGCAGCAACCGCTCGTTATCCTCGCCGAGGCGGGCCGAACGCAATTCGGTGCGGTCGGGCCAAGCGGAGAATTTCACCGGAACGGCGGGGATAGCGACCTTGCCGAGCTCGGGATCCTCAATCCAGCGGACGGTCTTGCGCTCATTCAGATGTGGATGCTTGACTGCCTCATTGACCGTCAGCACGGGCGCGCAAGGAACCCGTTCCTTGTCGAGGGCGGCAATCACGGCGTCGCGCGATGGCATCGATGCCATCCACTTTTCGATGATTTCCTTCAACTGGTCATTATTATCCCGGCGGCCGCGCGCGCCCTTGAAGCGCGGATCGCTGGCGAGCTCAGGCATTCCCATCGCGCGCGTGAACGCGACCCATTGATGGGGCGTAGGAATCGTAAGGAAAACGTACTGGCCGTCGCGATAGTGAAAGATGCCGGTCGGGCCGCCCTGAGGATGCTGCGAGCCGTTGCGGGTCGGGCGATATTTGTCGCCGCGCAGCGAGACCATCGGGACGTTGCTCTCGTGCATGTGGAAATAGGTATCGAGCAGCGAAGCGTCGAGGTATTGCCCTTCGCCGGTGCGCTCGCGATGGATCAGCGCAAAGCCGACCGCCATCGCAGCGGCTACACCGGTTGAGACGTCGCCGATCGCCATCGTGACGGCTGAGGGCGCGCGGTCAGCCTCGCCGATACCATCAGTAACGCCCGCGTAGGCCTGACCGATGTAGTCATATCCGGCTTTGTCGGAGAGGGGCCCGGTTTGCCCGGCCATCGAGATTGACAGCATGATGATCTGCGGGTTGACCTTTTTGATCTCCTCGTAGGAGAAGCCCAGGCGGTCGATTACTTTCGGGGCGAAATTTTCGACGACGACATCGATCTTCGGCAGCATCGACATCACAAGTTCTTTCGCGCCGGGCTTTTTCAAGTCGATCGCGAAGCTGAGCTTGCTGTGATTGTGCTGCATATAATAGGTGCTGTGCGACGAATCCTTATGCTCGGGACGCTGCGAGCGCAGGCCTCCGGCTCGTACGCGGTCACCTTCTGGGGCGAGTTCGAGCTTGATTACCTCGGCGCCCATCTCGGCCAGCAAACGAGTGCAGGTCGGGCCGGCGACAAATTGAGTGAAGTCCAGGACGCGATAGCCTTCGAGCATGCGCGGCTTATTCGACGACATTAATTTCGCACCTCCGTCGTGCCAGGAAGAGAGCCTTAAGCTAATGGTTGAGGCTCAACCTACAAAATGCCGCGCGGATTGTCCATTGTGGCGGCGTAAAGTTTGGTTGCCGGAGACGCAATGCCCAAGGCAACGCGAACCGGCCTGCACGTGCTGTGAGGTGGGTGGCCAGAGCCTCGGCGGAGAGTTGAGTTGTCAGCAGTCGGAGGGCCGGTTCGGGGTATCGGCGGACCGCGGCGAGCGGCTACTTGCGATCGCCGTTGCGATGCTCGAGGTTGGTCAAGGCGGCTTCGGTGGCACGGCCTGCCGCGACCACTTCCAGTTGCGCCCGAATCCGATTCGCGAGTTGGCGGCGGAAGACCGGCTTGGCCAGGAAGTCGCTGACGCCGAGCCGCATCCCCTCGGCACGGGCGTCGAGGTCGTCGCGCGCCGTTATCATGATGACAGGGATTTCGGCAGTCCGTCGCTCGTCTTTAAGCGCACGGCAGACCTCGAAGCCGTCCATATCCGGCATCATCAGGTCGAGCAAGATTACATCGACAGGATGCTCGCGGACCAGCCGCAGGCATTCGGCTCCGGAAACGGCTTCGACCGCAACGAATCCCTCACGCTGGAGATGCCGTGCGAGAATCGAAACGGTATCGGGGTCGTCGTCGACGACCATGATACGCGGTACTGTGTTGACTTCGTCCATCTATAGGTTACCTCAAGAAGCCTACACCAAAGTCACGAGTCGTCGCGATCACTTATGTTGCCTGGTGCGATCACGCCGCATCGGCGGAGCTTGGCCGCAAACGTCGTGCGCTTGAGGCCAAGCAATCGTGCGGCCGCCTGCTTGTTGCCGCCGGTCTGCTTGAGTGCCTCGTTGATCATGCGCCCTTCAAGTTCCCGCACCATCGCATTCAGATTGATGCCGTTTTCGCCCAACGGAGTCGGGGTGCGGGTTTCAGTGATGCGAGTCCCGTTAACAAGATTAGCTGGCAAAAGCGGAGTATCGATAATCGCATCCTCGCATAGAATGACGAGGCGCTCGACCATGTTTTCCAATTCACGAACATTACCCGGCCAATCGTAAGACCACAGATGAACCATCGCCTCACGCGTTACGTTCCAATCGCGGCCGGGCAACCGCGAGCGCATCCGATCAAGGAAATGCTCGATCAACAAGGGCACATCGGAGCGCCGCTCGCGCAAGGGTGGGATGATGATAGGCACGACCTGGAGACGATAGAACAGATCCTCGCGAAAGGTGTTTTTCTTGACGGAGGCGACGAGGTCGTTATTGCTAGCGGCGATAACACGCGTATCGACTTTGGCGGAGCGATCGGAGCCGACTGGGCGGACGATGCCGTCTTCGAGCACGCGCAGGAGCTTGGCCTGCAATTGCATCGGCATCTCGCCGATCTCGTCGAGGAAGATCGTGCCGCCGTCGGCGGTGCTGAAAAGCCCATGGCGCTGGCCCGCTGCGCCGGTAAAGGCGCCGCGCTCGTGGCCGAACATCTCGGATTCCAGCAGTTCGTGAGGAATGGCGGCGCAATTGACCGGTACGAAGGGGCGGTTGCTGCGCGCTGAAAGCGAGTGGATAGCATGCGCGACAATCTCTTTGCCGCTGCCGCTCTCGCCGGAAATCAGTACGGTCGCGTCGGTTGCGGCGACACGCTGAATCAATGCGCGCAACTTGACGATCGTCGGGTGTTCACCGATCAGGGCGCGCTCAGCCGACAGGCGGACGGCCGAGTCTGCCACCTTGGCCTCATATGCCATCCCGTTTGCCAATCTCCTTAGGACACGAAGCTGAACAAGGAATCCTGCGTCGACTCCCACAGTAGTAGACATTTGCATAACGGCGCAATCCGTGATCGTAGAACTATCAACAGAGCCGCAGCTTAAGTGTGAACGTGAGACTGATTGACAAATAGCTTGTCTTAACTGAAATGGTAAATCAATAGAGGGCTAATCATCTTTAAGAGCGAGCATAGAGGTGCTCAGCTTCCTTAGGGCCGCAACGGTTAACCGACGCTCGGGTCGATATCTTGGCGAAAAATTGCCGCTTGCCCTGGACCTTCGGCCACCGAAATCTCAATCGAAACAATACCAGCGAGGGCGTCGCGGACGTGCAAGGCGTCGCGCAATTGGGTCCAGACGAATTGCGCAAGTTCCTCGGCAGAACTGTGCATGATCGGCAGCAGAGCAACGTCGGCGAGGGGGAAGGCGAAGCGATCATTCTCGTATTGGACAAGCAGTTGGCCGCCGATCTGCTCGATTTTGAGACAATCGCTGAGCGCCGGGATAATCGTGCGCTCGTCGAGGCGGTCGGCGATTTCCTTGGCGAGGCGTTTGATCAGGCCGAAATCCAGCACATAGCCGGTATCACCGAGACGGCCCTCGACGCGCACTCCAATTTGATAGTTGTGGCCATGCAGCGGCTCGCGAAAGCCCGGATAAGCAATGAAATGGGCCGAGGAAAACTTCAGGTTTTCCTTGGCCACCTGAATCGAGAAACCACCTTTCATGGTCAAATCAGCCTCATCGCGAATGGTAGTCGGAGTACCGTCAGATGCCCGTTGAGCTTAGCAGAGCGCAGAGCGCCGGATGCGGTTGGCCACCGAAGGCGCTCAGGTAGCGAGTCTCGTCAAGCGAGGTTGCGCGTTGGAAACGCTCCCGCTCGCCCTCAGTTACAGCCGCGAGCCGATCGGCCAAATCATGTTTGCCGACGACGCCGTCATGCTGGTCCGCCGGATGATGCACGGCGGTAACCAGGTCGCTTACATCGATTCCATGATAGCCGCCAAGAAGGCATTCGACGTAATAGCCAACCTGACCGTGAGGGTCTATATCGAAAGTCGGATGGGCGAGCGCTTCGCTCAGGGTCAACAGACGGTCCATCCCGAAGCGAGAGCGTTTCGATCGCACCTGTGGGTCGCCGCTGCCCTCGAAGCCAGAGCCGATCGCGACAATCGCGACGCGGCCGTCATCGAGCGGCAGGGGATGGAAGATATAGCCGGGCGAGGTATAGCCGAGCAATTCCCGCAGGGCGCTTCGGTAGGCGAGCAAATTGAAGCGCGCACGCTGGGCGATGGCGAGCAGAAAGTCGCCGATTGGGGCGGCGGCATCATCGGCGCGATCGAGCAGTTCGTCAAGCTTGCCGGCGTCGTATTCTTCGCGGCGAGCGATTAACGGCGCGCTGTCGCGGTCGAAGACCAGGCCGAGGGCGCCGATCCCGGTCCCGGACGCATCGTGATCGGCAGTACGCCCATTGCCGTTCGCCGCGAGCGGCGCTGGCACGTTGCCATCAGCGTTCGCGCCGCCGGCTAAAGCGGGGATACTAATCGACCGGACCGACGCGACGATCGGTGAAGCAGGATCAATCGGTTCCAAGTCCATCGCAAGGTAGCGGCCATGACCCGTCGGTTTGGCGAGGCCGCGGCGGGCGTTATGGAGGTGGACCGGAAAGGCGTCTAGCGCGATAAGGCGGCTGGCGCCATTGCGCCGCTCGCTCAGCAGACCGTAACCGCTCAGGAGTGAACCATAGCCGATTACGAGCAGGGTACGATTTATCGCCGCCAAAAGATGGTTACCTCCAATACTGTACGCCGAATGTTCAATCCATTACCGATTTACGTAGGATTATTTGCCGGGGACCATTTCCACCTTCACCAAGGATACGCCACTAGCGGCACGCATGCTCGCGGCCTTCGTTCGAATGAGGCATCAAAACCCTATGATTTTCGCAAGCCGCAGATAAGCCGCGCGACTCATTCGGCTATTTGACCGGGGGAATCGCTGCCAACTAAGGTTTGCCGGATGACGAAATTAATTCGGCTCAGGCGGAAGCTCCATCAAAGGCTTGGACGGCCGGATGGCGCGCTTGGGATGTATCTGCTGGGCTATCGCGAGTACGTCGGCGGGCTATGGGACGAGATCGGCAAGCTGCAATTCGACTTCATGATCAGTCGTGGCTTGCAACCGCGTCACGTTTTTCTCGACGTCGCTTGCGGGCCGTTGCGGCTCGGCGTGCGGCTGATACCGTATCTCGATCGGGGCAACTACCTTGGCCTTGAGAAGGAAGAGCGGCTGGTAAAAATCGGCATCGCAAAGGAACTCGGCCCATCGCTCTACGCCAGTAAGGCACCGGAGTTCGTAATCTCGTCAAGCTTAGAGTTTGACAAATTCAGTAGGCAGCCGGATTACGCCCTCGCGCAATCGCTTTTCACCCATTTGCGGGAGGAGGATATCGCATTGTGCATGAGCGAGTTCCGGCGATTCGTTAATCCGGGTTCAAGATTTTTCGCGACTTATTTCGTCGGCGACCACGTTCGGCGTCCGGGGGGGGTGAATCGAACGCATGTCATAAGTTCGTCTATACCCGGGACCAGGCCGAAGGCTTCGGACGTGATGCCGGATGGAAGCCGAATTATATCGGTAACTGGAGCCATCCCCGCGACCAGATGATCGTGGAGTATGTAGCGGCATAGCTAGTCATCAAGATTAGGCGGGTAGTAGCTATTTGGCGGGGTGGAGGGCCGTGGGGCAGGTAAGTTTGCGATTGGCGTAACGGCAGGTGAAGCTGCTCCCGTCGCCGTACGAGAGCTCAATTCGAGCGCCCGCAGATTCCTTAGTTACCTTTCTGAGGTGCGGGTATGTGATTGATTCAGGTGAGGGCAGCTCAGCTTTTGCAACCACCTGCCAAGTTCCGCCAATGAGCCGCCAGATACCCAGCGCTCGAGCCAGCGATCCTTCTTCCACGTCAGCCCCGGTGTCCAATACTGCGACGATCTCCTTGAACTTGTCGCCGCCTACCGCCGCCGTCTGCACGTAGATCGCATAAGGCGGCGCGTTCCAATCCGGCCACCAGACGCGATAGCCATTGCCGCTCCATTTCAAAAGCACCGCGCCTTGCGTGGCAGTGCGATCGTATCCTCGCGCGGGAAAGAAAATCTCGGCGTCGCTCCCATGGTCGATATCCTCAAAAGTCGGATCGCTTCCATCGTAGTCGTCGGTGATCTGAACCAAGGCGCCTTTTTTCAGGTCAAGATAGAAAAGGCAATTGCCGGAAGAGCCGCCACAACGCGTCTGAAGGATAACCTTGCGCGGGGATTCATTGAGAAACCACGCACCGGAGCTGTAGCCTTGGGTCGGCGCGTCCAGAGTCAAATAACGCCGATAACCTTCGCTGGAATAGCGGTATATCAGTAGAGCGATCGCGTCGCATGGATTTTCTCCGGGCCCATTGCTGGGCTCATTGTGCGGCGGCAAACAGCTGGGGTCGTTCCCATCCGGCCAATAGTCAATGAATACCTGAGGCTTGCTATCGTTGAGCAAATCAAAGAGTCCATCGAAAGTGCCTATGAAATGCTGGGAGTATAATTGGCGATCGGCGAAATAGATGTCGCGGCCATCGGTGGCGAGTTTTGCCGCCGATAGCGGTAACTTGCCAAGTACTTTGCATAGTGATGGGTTAGTTCGCTCAGGTTCGCAGACAGTGCCGTCGCGAAGGATTACGGCTGGAAGTGAGCCGACGCCTTCGGCGTGCGCCAACACGTCGGCCGAAGCGAATTGACGAATTTTCGCCGCCTCGGCGTGAGCGGACGCGCATGCGACTAATGAGATTAGAATAGCTACGAAAATAATCGCCCAATGGATATGCAAACCAGATCGAAACTTGGGCCTCATAGCCATAAGAGGACACCGATCGCGGGGAGATTGGTGGCGCGGGTGAGAGCGCGAATATAGAGTGCGACCTGCGTCCGATACTCGTCGAGGCGTGGAGCCAAATCCACGTCGGTCTTGAAATCGACGAC
>DATKPK010000206.1:0-12110 GCA_035524095.1 Binataceae bacterium (SeqCode)
GGCCGCTGCTATGCAATGCGATGGGCCGTCCGGAACTCGCCGATGACCCACGCTACAATGTCCACATGGGCCGCGTCGAAAATGCCGAGGAGATCAAGCGGATGGTGCAGGGATGGCTCGACTCGATGCCGAGTGACGAGGCCGTCTATAGCGTTCTTGAAGAACATCGCGTACCTCATGCGCCCGTATTGTCAGTTGAAGCTGCGATGCGCCATCCGCACCTGCGCGAGCGTCAAATCGTCCGCACGGTGAACGATCGCTTTTTAGGTGAGATTCAGATGCCGGGCTTCCCGCTGCGCTTTTCTGAATTTCCTCGTCATCTCGATCTGGAAGCGCCAACCCTCGGCGAGCACAACGAATCCATCCTCCGCGACCTCCTCGGTTACTCTCCGAGCCGCATCGCCGCCCTCGAAACCAAAGGCATCCTCCACCACTCCCCCCGTTAATTCTCTCAGCCCTCACGGTGCATGACACTTCGAACCAAAACCCGCCCTGACCGTGCGAGCTGATGGCATGTTTGTCGCGCCCGCAGGTCGAGATCTTGCCCGTTTCGTTGGATTAATCTTGCTAAAGAATCCCGCGAGTGGCAGCGATTACACAGGACCTGACAGTTCGCCTTCTGATCGCCGACCTGATATACCCGATGTGACAGGTCCGCAGTAGTCCATGGGATACCGCCGTAACTAGACGGATCGTTGCCAAATGGGATACAGATCGCGCAAGCAGAAAATGGATGAGCGGCGCGAATATCGCTTTAAGATTACGCCTTATACGCCAGCGACTATTCCGATGGTTCGGTTGGCTGAATACATGCTCGAAATAGCGAGCGTGTTGGGCGAAGAAGAACACGTCCATTTCGTTCGACTCCTAACGGGAAGCACTGTCCTCGTTCAGAAGATAGAAAATGAAGCCGTGCCCAAGGTCGAGGAGCGTCTATCGAGTGTTCGTCGAGGCGATGCACCGCCGACGGTCATCCAGTCGATAAGAAACATCAATAGAAAGCTACGCGAAGACAACGGCACTGGCGTACTAACGCGCGGGCGAGCAACCATTCTCAAATTTCCCGATGAACCAGAAAAGCCAATAAATTTTGGGGCTTTTCAACAAGAAGGCAGTTTAGACGGAGTTATAATTGAGGTTGGCGGGAGGGGCGATCCCGTTCCTGTACATTTGCAGCTTCTGGATCAATCGGCGGTTCACTTATGCGACGCTGACAGGATTCTAGCCAAGCAATTAGCCAAATATCTATTTGATACTGAAATTCGCGTTCACGGCAATGGTCGATGGGTTCGAGATGAAGAAGGTAATTGGTCGCTTGAACGCTTCCGCATCAGGCATTTCGAAGAACTTAATGACTCGCCCCTAACCTCAGTTGTGGCGAATTTGCGAACGATAACGGGAAGTGAGTGGTCGACTCTCAAAGATCCATGGGAAGCGCTAAACGAAATTCGCCACGGGCCGCCCAATAACGATAGTAGTGGTTCCGACGAGTGAGTGTTGCCTTTGATGCAACCATCCTGCTGCCCTTATTCTTTCCCAATATACCTGCGCCAAAGGACCCTACAACAAACAAGCCAATTGAGCACTGTCGCGAGCGGATCGATTCTTTCGTTAACGAACTCGACAAAAATCATACTAAGGTGATCATTCCGACGCCTGCACTTAGTGAGATACTAGTATATGCCGAAGATGCTGGTCCTGAGTATTTCGAACAGATCAGACGATCTAGAGCATTCAGGATTGAACCATTCGATGATCGTGCCGCCGCAGAAGTCGCTATAATGATCCGAACGGACTTAAGGAAGCTTGGGAGAAAGCGTGGCCGCCAAGTACTCGACACTTGGGCGAAGGTGAAATTCGATAGGCAGATTGTTGCGATAGCTAAGGTTAACGGCGTAACAGCTCTATATTCAGACGCCAAAGGGGTTCGGTCATTTGCCGACAGCTCTCATTTGGCGACCTTTGGTATCGCCGACCTTCCACTTCCAGCGAGTGCCTCTCAAATGCCTTTAGATTTCAATCGGCAATCGCCGCAAAAGCGATCGCGTGACACGCCAGAATAAGTAGCCTTTTTACATCTCTCTTTCGGAGGTTGCTTCCTTCGTTTTTTCAACGCGGATTTGACTCGATTCGCTCAGATGCAACAAGCTCGTGATCTATTCCCGAGACGGCAGCTTCCTAATTCTATCGACGGCTATCCGTCGATGTCCAATTAGTGACAAACCGTCGTATTTTCCAGCGAGGTTCATTCTGTAGGCATCCTCCGCTTTTCAGGGCCACGGCGAAGAAGTGCTCGTCCGCCTCGAAGCCAGATTTCATCCACACGTTTGTCGGACTCATCAGGGTTATTCGGTGGCGAAGAAATAACGTTCCTTTGTGTTAGAAACGGAATCGCTTGACAGAAGCGAAAATTTAGCGAAATACTCTAGGCGAACTTACGAGCCGTACAGGTGAAGCTATGAGATTAGGAGTTGAGCCGATAATTCTTCGATCAGAAGCAATGGTGGTCGCGCAACCCACGCCCACGCCTTACGAAGCCTGTGCGCGCTGTGGACTGTATCATCGCCTCATTTTGGTCCGCCGCCTCTGGATGCAACCCGAGCATGATTGCCGGACCAGCGACAACGACGCAGTCAACTGAGCCCAGCCTCTGCGACTCCTTGATTTGTTTACTGATGCGCTCGAACCGCGTGCGCTTCCCCCATCATCTCCGGCGCTGCTCTCGTCGAAAGCAGGCGGAATTGAAGATTACCCGGCCTTACCGACGACTGGCTCAGCAGATTAGCAGCGATTCTCAATGCTGGGGTTGCTCCAGTTGTCCGATCACATCAGCCAAACCCGGATCGCCCGTAGCAAAGTCCAACTTGTCCATGCCCAAATAGGGATTCTTGAATTTGGCCATCTCTTCGGGTGAATTATCGCAATAGACTTCCAGTTCATGCCCGTCGGGGTCACGGAAATAGACGCTCTTGGTGACGCCGTGGTCGACCGTGAACGAGATCGGCACATCCTTTTCTTTGAATTCTTTGTAAGCCGCGCGTAAATCTTCCTCATTGCGCAAGCGAAACGCGATGTGCGCTAATCCTATCTGTTTGCCGCGCAAACCCTCCGCTTCCGCTCCAACTTCAAACAAGGCTATTTCGTGATGGTCACGCCGGTTGTTCGCAAGAAAAACCGCGCGAATCCCCGGCACCTCCATCATCACGTCCATGCCCAGCACTTCGGTATAGAAAGCGCGTGAACGTTTAAGGTTTCTCACTTTAATGACCACATGGCCAATACGCTCCGCATGAATCATAAGGGCACCTTCGATTGACGAGCTCTCACTTTCACGTCCAATCAATCGATCTCTTAGTCTCTCGCCGACCCCACCGTCAACGTGGATTTGCTCGTATGATTATCATGGCCTTTGGCCGCGCGGCTCACTGGTCGGGGATAGCTCTTGACATTAGCGAAGAAAAGACGAAACTGATTGCCGGGAACGGAGCGGCGAGGATCATGAAAACTACCGCCGAATTGGCGATTGCGACCGCGCGCGACGAAGCGCCAATCGCCCCTATCCGTGACGTCGAGTTCCTCGCGATGCCGGTGCGCCAGATCCTGAACCGCTGCACCAGCCCGCGGATGCACTTTCGCTGGACCATCAACCCCTACCGCGGATGCGAGTTCGGCTGTGTCTACTGCTACGCGCGCTACACTCACGAATTCCTCGAACTGCGCGATCCGATGGACTTCGAGCGCCGCATTTTTGTCAAGCTGAAAGCAGCGGAAGTGCTCGCCCGAACGCTCGCCAAAACGCCCCTCGGCAAGGATCAAATAGCCCTCGGCACCGCCACCGACCCCTATCAGCCGGCCGAGCGGAAATTCGAATTGACCCGCGGGATGTTGCGCGTGTTCTCCTCGGTCGGCGGCCTCGACCTCTCGATTACCACGAAGTCTGCGCTGATCCTCCGCGACCTTGATCTGCTCACCGCGATCAATCGGCGCTCGCGATTATCGGTAAACTTCTCGTTGATCACCGTCAATCGCAAGCTCCAGCGCATGCTCGAGCCGCGGGCTCCGCGCCCAGCTTTACGTTTGCGCGCGCTGGCTCAACTGAGCGCCGCAGGCATCCGCTGCCATCTCTTGATGATGCCGATGATACCTGGCCTTACCGACGACCCTTCGGCGATTGAGAGCGTTATTCGCGCTGGACGCCGCGCTGGCGCTGCCGCAATTTGGTGGCGATCGCTGTTTCTCAAGCCAGCCGCTGCCCGCCGTTTCATTCCGTTCATTCGCGCCAACTATCCCGGCGCGGCCGAACGTATCAACCTGTTCTATGAGCGCGCGACCTATGCTCCGATCGCCTACGATGAACACCTGCGTGCCATCTTCGACCGCCTCCGTCGCAAGTACGGTTACGACCCCGATGCCGTTCGCGGCGACACGATGAATGAAGGCGGTGAATCGCCGCCTAACAAGACATCGCCGCCCGAGCAGCTTTCATTGATTGCTAATCGATAAAAGTGAGGCCAACTGCGCGGCGCCGAAGCATCAGAGAAGCGGAAAATCGGCCATCAGTTCAGAAATAGTGCACAGCATTGTTGCAGGCTGAATTCGATTTCGCACTCGATCCGCTACTCTCACTCCCGGGTCCTTGACATGGGATAGGGGAAGGATGCGTGCCGTTGCGCATGTCATAAAGCTGAGTCGCGGTATAAGTCTTACCATCGCAAACGTAAAGCCGCGGGGTGGCCTGCTGGATTAGCGTGCAGTTGGCGAGCACAGGTCCCCCTCCGGAATCCGATTCAGAAGGAGCAAAAAAATTGGTGCATCCGCTGAGCGCGCTCATCGCGATCACGACGGCCACAATTCCACCTATTCGTCCTCGACGACGATTCGCACGATTCCGCGCCATCGCGGCTTGCGAGCCTGCTATTATGTTGCTCATTCAGTATGTCTTGCGGCTAATTAGCTAGGCCGTTGGCCACTTGATGGTGCGCGGGGCGGGACTTGAACCCGCACGGTATTTCTACCACGAGCCCCTCAAACTCGCGTGTCTGCCTGTTCCACCACCCGCGCTTACTTCCGACTAATGAAGATACATGCTTCTAACGAAGTTCCAAGACCTGCGCCAGATTTCCCTGATTGCTGCCCGATTGGCTGAGTTGACGTCCAGCGGAACCGGCTGTCACTCTGTCGCGGCCACTGGATGTTCTGCCTACTTCGTCGGCGCGGGGACAGCCGGAGCCGAAACCGGACCGCCGCCGGTAGCCGGATGAGCCGGTGCTTTATTCGCCGGACTTGCGGGCGCTACCGTATGCGTAATCACGCCACGGCTCTCGAAAATGCTCCCCGTGATATGGCGTGTCGATGCATAGGCGAGAAAAATCGACGTTGCGAAGAACGTGGCCGCCGCCGCCCAGGTGATTTTCGTCAGCAGATTGCCCGCACCTGACGACCCAAAAACCGTCTGGCTGGAGCCCCCGAAGACCGCGCCGACGTCCGCCCCTTTGCCCTGCTGCAGCAGGATCACGATTACCAGCGTAACGCAGACTGCGATATGGATAACGATTGCGGCCGTGACCATTTAGTTCGATTCTACCGGAAATTGAGCGGGGTTTGTTCTGATTCAGCCTGCCTTCGCGCAGACGATTCGAGCGAACGAATCGGCGTTCAGGCTGGCGCCACCCACCAATGCTCCATCAATATCTGGTTTCGCGACCAGACTGTCAACATTGTCTGGCGTCACGCTCCCCCCGTAAAGGATACGGATAGTTGATGCGATTTCGCGCCCGTAAGTCTCATCCAACAGGCCGCGAATCGCGCCATGCACCGTCTGGGCATGCTCCGGCGTAGCTGTCCGTCCCGTCCCGATAGCCCATACTGGCTCGTACGCTATCACTACTCGATGGGCCTCGCTGATCTGAATTGCGGTGAGACCGCGCTGTAGTTGAGCTATTACCGTTTCCAGCGTGCGCCCGCCGTCGCGCTGTTCGAGCGTCTCTCCGACGCACAGGATCGGTGTTAGGCGATTTCCGATTGCCCCCGCTACCCGTTTGCTAATTAGCTCGTCCGTTTCACCGAAAATATGCCGCCGCTCCGAATGGCCCAAAATAACGTGGCTGACTCCAAAGAATTGCAGCATCGCAGGTGAGATTTCACCGGTGAATGCCCCCTTGGCCTCGAAATGGGCGTTCTGGGCGCCAAGCGCAATCGACGAGCCGGCCAGCGCCTGAGCCGCCGCCGGAATCCCGAGGAAAGGCGGAGCAATCATCACCTCGCGGTCGCGTGCGATCACAGCCGCATCGGGATCGAGCTTTGCCCGCAAACTGTCGATTAGCGCGCGGCCCTCGGCCGGCGTCAGGTTCATTTTCCAATTGGCAGCGAACAGGAGCTTGCGCATCGTCATCTCCGCGCCGACAGCTCACGCTCATCGGCGAGCCAATCATTAGTGGCGAATCGAGAATGACAAGAATAGGCCGTGGAAAAAAGATCACTCACGGCGCGATTGATTCGATTTCCAGCTCAGAGGCCTGACCCGAACTACCCCTTCGATGCTGCCCGTTTCGTTCCGGCAGCCATCGGCCGTGCCCGCTTCACGCTGGGTTGTCTCGGCGCATGTTTGCCCGGTGTTGAGCCAGCCTCGCTCCCCGACGCTTCAACCGCTTCTGCCAGGAACTGCACAAACGGCGCTGCCATGCGGTAGGCTTCACTGATGCTATCGAGCAAGCCGGGACCACAAACCTCCTCATCCGTAAGCGACGAGCTGATCACGAAATCCTTCCGCTTCAGGTCCTCGATCAATGGATGATTCGGATCGATCCCGCGTGGTGGCCGCTTGAGCGATTCACCCGACATTCCGCAACTTGAGCCGAAAACCGCACCAGACGTGATCCGCCGCCATCGCTCAGGCTTCGCCACGATAGCCTCGCGAATTTTGCCCAACGCATTAGTATCAGGATGCCACAAGCCGGCGCCGATCATCGAATTTCCCGGCTCGATACGCAGATAGTAAGCCGGCCCGCATCCATCCGTCTGTTTCGACGAGCCGAAATGCGCCGCCACCGCGGTCTTGTAGGGACTCTTGTCGGCGGAAAAACGGATGTCCCTATAGATCCGCATCATCGATCCGCCGGTGGGTCGCGGGTCCGCGACGAATCCCGGATTGATCTTTTTCAAGGGCGCTTGCAAGTCGGCAATCAGATGCAGAAACGAATCGCGCACCTTGCTCTCGTACCGCGGGCGATTCCGCTCAAACCATCCGCGTTCATTATGCTCGCGCAATTCCTTTAGAAACTTCAGCGAATCGCCCGTAAAGTAAGTCGTAGTCTCCATCGCTCGTTCACCCGATCTATCCGGTATCCCTTGATACTCTAATCAACGGGATAATGCTGTTAATAGTTCATCTAACCGACGAGCGCCGATTCGTGCAAAGTCCCGATGGTCGCAAAACTAAGTTTTCGGATGCCTCACCTCAGATTAAAGCTTGCTGCGAGGCTTGCTTTAGATCCCTTCGGCAACCGCTGACAGAATCTCACTAGGATTTTTTTCGATATTTTCGCCATGACCGGGGATGAGCCTCACGAGACTTGCCGTTCCGGCCAGTTCACGCAGTTGCCTGGCCAGTTCTCTTTTGTCCGCGACCACCGCCCACTTGGCCAACGGCGTTACGCGTGGTTCTCCAGTCGAGCCGATCATCCTGAATGTCCAGCCAAGTGCGCCTCCGAAGTGCTCCACGTTAAACAGAACATCACCGAAAACAATCGAGACGCGTTCGCCGCTTCGGAACATAAAAGCCGCTTCGCCATCTTTGGTTGCGAGGGCACGCCAAGTGATCTCTTCCGGGAGAGTTTCGTATTCGCCGTCTACCCGCAAAACCTTTTCGACCTGTACCCGCGCCGCCCCTGGACAGATGATCTTGATCGCTGGATAACGCTGACGCAACGCTGGAGCATCGAGGCGGTGATGCCGGTTGGGCACGATCGCGAACGTCGGCTCTCCCCAACGCTCGATTTCAGCCATGCCGGCTTCATCGAGCATGATCGCGCTGTGAATCGCAACTCTCCCGTCGCGCAATTTCATCAGCGTCATCTTGCGCGTGAAAATTCCACCCGGCAGGCGAATATCGCCGTCAACCGTCCAGAGATTTTCCTCCAGTTTAGCGATTCGTTGATGCGCTTGCTTTTCCATATCCGGTGGCTCGAAATGGCTACGCGGTTGTAGTCATTCCTGAATCGCATTGAATCATTCGGAGTACTCTAAATTCTCTGGAAAGTCTCGCGGATTATCTCGTCTCGTGTATGCCCGGTTGCACCACCGCCCGTAGGAAGCACAGGTACGGCCCTCTGGTGCTGCCACAGAGTCCAACGATTTCATCCCAGTCCTTAACTTCAGCCCGGTCTTCGTCTGAAACCACCGAAGGTGGATAAATCTGAGGCAATTTTCTAGCGAGGATAGGCTTTTACGGACACGCAACGTGAAACAAACGTCAAATGTCAAGGATGAAATCCTTCACTTTCGATCGCTCCTCTCCTCTGCCCAACCCTTACGTGGTGTTTCCGTTTTTTGGTATTTCACCCCGTATTTCCTAAAACAACACCGTTGCAACCGATGTTTCACGTGAAACATCCGCTGCTGCAAACGCTCTCATTGAGCTCGTCACACCGGGAGGGTTGGGTCTCCGACCCTTGGCGGGTAAGATCACCCCGATAGCCGTGAATGAAACCCAAAGCCCTGGAGGCTCCGCGATGGCCGAAAAAATCCACAAAACCGACGAGGAATGGCGTAAGCTCCTGACCCCCGAACAATTCGAAGTCGCCCGCCAAAAAGGCACCGAGCGGGCCTTTACCGGCAAATACTGGGACCTTCACGACAAAGGCCTTTTCGTCTGCGTATGCTGCGGGAACGAGCTTTTCAAATCCGAAACGAAGTACGATTCCGGATGCGGCTGGCCGAGCTTCTTCGCCCCGATTGACCAAAGCCACGTCGAAAATTCCGTCGACACCTCTTATGGTATGCGCCGGACCGAGGTAACCTGCAGCCGCTGTGGCGCCCATCTCGGCCACGTCTTCGAGGATGGCCCTCGCCCGACCGGCCTGCGCTATTGCATGAACTCGGCATCCCTTAATTTCGTCAAAGAACCCGAATCCGAATGATAACCGAGCCACTGCCATGCCTCTAAGCTCCGCGGCCGCATCCTCGCCCGAAAGTCGGTCTGGCACGGATGTTTCACGTGGAACATCCGTGCCGACGCGCGCTGTCGTGGGTCATGCGGTCGAAGTGAACGATGTCAGCTTCAACTACGGTGACAAGGCAGCACTGAACGGTCTCAGCTTTACTATCGAACGCGGCGAAGTCTTTGGCCTGCTTGGCCCCAACGGCGGCGGCAAAACTACCCTGTTCAAACTGCTTTCGACCCTGATGCCGCTCCAGGCCGGCACTATCCGAGTCTTCGGCGATGACCTGCGCGCTTCGACCATCGCCTTGCGCCGTCGCTTCGGCGTGGTCTTTCAGCATCCGAGTGTCGATGGCAAGCTGACGGTCGCCGAGAACCTCGCCACCCACGGGCATCTCTATGGCATGAGCGGCCGGCGATTGGCCGACCGCAGCGCGGCGATGCTCGCTCGCCTCGGCCTCGAATCACGCGCCAAAGACCTCGTGGAAACTCTCTCCGGCGGCTTGCAACGACGGGTCGAGCTGGCAAAAGCGTTGCTGCATCAGCCGGAGCTTTTGATTCTCGACGAGCCCAGCACCGGCGTCGACCCCGCAGCTCGACGCGAGTTCATCAACTACCTTGCCCAACTGCGTGAGCAGGATGGCGTAACGATTGTTCTGACCACTCATTACTTGGAAGAGGCCGAGCGCTGCGACCGGCTGGGCGTCCTCCATCAAGGCCGCCTTGCCGCGCTCGATAAGCCCGCGAATCTCAAGGCCCAGGTCGGCGGCGACGTGGTTGTGATCAACGCGCACGATTCCGAGACGTTGCAGAAGAAAATCACCGGGCAGATGCACGTGCGGGCGACCCTCGTTGACGGCATGATTCGCGTGGAACGTCCACGTGGCCATGAGTTTGTGCGCGACGTGGTTGAGACGTTCGGCAATGAGATCGAATCAGTCACCTTCGGCAAACCAACACTGGAGGATGTCTTCGTTCATCTTACCGGCGAGCGCTTTGTCTCCACCGCTGCTGGAGAGATGGCATGACTCATCGCGAGTCCCCGGCCAATACATCTCGCGTGGTAGTGCCTGACGGACCGACTCTGCAGAACAATCAGATGGCAGCGGCACGCGATCTTGTGTCTCGCGCCAATGACTAATGAGGAATGAAGTGAGCGAACCGATATTGCAGGCAGAGACTTTATGGTGGCGGGAGATCACTCGCTTCCGGCGGCAACGCAGCCGCGTGATCGGTTCCTTCCTGCAGCCACTGGTCTTCTGGCTATTGCTCGGCGCCGGCCTTAAAGCTTCATTCCGGCCGGCCGGGATGCCTGCGGGCATGGATTATTTCCAATATCTCTATCCCGGCTTTATTGTGCTGGTGCTCTTGTTCACCGCTATATTCGCAACGATCTCGACGGTCGAGGATCGGCGCGAAGGCTTCCTGCAGGGCGTACTGGTGGCGCCAATCGCGCGGCCGACAATCGTGATGGGTCAGGCGCTCGGCGGCACCACGCTGGCATGGGTGCCGAGCTGTATTTTTTTGATCCTAGCGCCGCTTGCCGGAATCAGCCTCAGTGTCGGCGCGATCGTAATGTCGGCTGCAATGATGGCGATAATCGCCTTTGCCCTGACTTGCATTGGTTTGATTATCGCGTGGCGGATTGAATCTACGCAGGGTTTCCACGCGATCATGAACCTGATCCTCGTACCGATCTGGCTATTGTCGGGTGCGTTCTGGCCGACGACTGGGGCGCCATCGGTGCTCGGCTGGCTGATGCGACTGAACCCTCTCACTTACGGAATGGCTGCCTTGCGCGAGTCGTTGTACATCACAAATCGCGCGGCGATGGGCGCGATGCCGAGTCTCACGTTCTCGGTCCTGATAGCAATCCTATTCGCAGTTGCGACGTTTGCTCTCGCGGCCCGCACGGCAAATCGCGCCACCGTCCGCTAAGCCATCAAACTGCAACGGATGTTTCACGTGAAACATCCGTTGCAGTTTTATCTCCACCTAACCCAACCGCGCCGTTCGCAGCCCTGCACGCGCACGCTCTCATAAGTGAGGACTGTAAGGCATTTAGGATCGTTGCGGACATTTGTTAGAGAGAGTCGAAGTAGGCGGCGGTGCGGCCGTCGAAGTGGAATTCGCGGGCGAGGGAAAGCCATCGGCGGTCGATGCCGTGGAGCGGTTCGGGCAGGCGGTCTAAGGGGAAGAAGCCGCCGTCGAGGGCCTCCAGTTGATGAAGCCGCAGGCTGCCGCCGTCGAGGCGGCAGTAGAAAAGCATCGAATAAATATGGCGCATCGGCGAGCCGATTTTGAGACTGTCGAGGACGCCGATCAGTCGGGTGGGCGTGACGATGAAGCCGGTTTCCTCGGCGACCTCGCGGACGACATTTTCGGCGGGGCTTTCGCCGACGTCGCAGAAGCCAGTCGGATACCACCAGCGCCCGGACGGGCGCTGAATCATAAGGAGTTCGTCGCGGTCATTGAAGACGATCGCACCACACCCGACGCCGACAGTGACATAGCCGTCATAGCCAGAGCCGACCTCGGTGCGCCATCGCTCAAACAGTTCTGCACCGTCATGATTGCCCTGGTCGATGAGGGTGCGCATGCGGGTGGCCTCGCGGAGGAAGTCTTCGTAGCGCTCGGCGTCATAGCCGGTGTTTTTGAAGGCGAGGCCAGTGCGTGCGAGAGCGGAGATGCGTTCGATGAAGCGGGCGAGTTCGAGCAGCAGATCGTTCGGCGCGTTGGTCATAATGGAGGAGTCTAAGCGATGGACCGGCGCCGGTCACGAGAGCGAGATTGCAAGGGATGTTTCACGTGAAACATCCCTTGCAATCTGCAGTTCTATGAAATCCGCGATTGCCACGAAATTCGAAAACAGTAATCAGCAAGTATGTGGATCTAGTCGACCGAAGGTGAGTGATTTCGCCCTTGACAAACGCAAAAATGAAGCGGCCGACAT
>DATKPK010000207.1:0-8905 GCA_035524095.1 Binataceae bacterium (SeqCode)
GGCCGTATGGTCTCTTGCCCTTAGGGTCTTTTTTTAGGCGCTTCCATCCCAACCGTTTCAGCACAGCTATAATTCGGTTTCGCTCAGTTGTTCCTTGCCGCTGTTTTTCGATACCGAGCGCGCCAGCGGCGACTTCGCCGACTGTCACCTTATCTTTCGCGCTTAGGAAATCGGCGATTGGCTCTTCCCAGAGATCAACCTCATAGCGCGACTCTTGCTCAGGCGCGATGACGCGATTCTCAAAGTCCCTATCTGGCCACCAAGGGACCCCTTTGCGATACAATGTGACGGCTTCCGCAAAAATCTGATCGCGGTCGCGCTTTAACTGCTCTAAGTCGATTTGGCCCGTTTTTATCGGCCAGAATCGACGGCCCCCTGTTTCGTCGCGAAGATAGACATCTTTGTTGGTTGTTCCCACGAACACGCAGTGACGTGGCTCGATCACCTCTCTTCGACCGTAAGGAGGGCGATACCGTTCCGTATTCCGAGTGATGAAAGCCTTTAGCTCGGCTGTATCGGCACGGCTCATCGCATCCATTTCGGCAACTTCAACGAGCCATTTATCCTTGATATGTACCGACGCTTCTTTAGTAGAAATGTCCGGAAGATTGTCTGAGAAATATGCGCCTCCGGCCAGTACTCGGCATGCCGTGCTCTTTAACGTGCCCTGATCACCTTCGAAGATCAGCATGTGGTCAACCTTGCATCCGGAATCGAAGATTCGGGCGACCATGCCGATTATGAACTGAGTTCCAACGCGACTTGCATACTCAGAATCGGCAACACCTAGATATCGGTGAAGCCATTTCGACAATCGTTCATTGCCGTCCCATTTTAGCTGCTCGAGATATTGACGGACGGGGTGAAAACGACATTCGGCGGCACGCACTTCGACTGCCTGATGAGTTGTGTCCGCGCCAAGCTGCTTCAGGCCGAGGTGTTGCAGGCGCTCCTGAATAAGGCCGACGTCCAAGTCCGTAATCTGTCGTGGGACGAAACCGTGCTCCTCATCTAACGATTTCATCAAGACAGTTGTCCGCCCCATTTCATCGTAAGCTAACAGGTCGGGCATAGCAGTCCTTAGCGCGATCAGGGCGTTCGCTAAGTTGCAGACTAGAGCGCCTCTATCGGTGTATAGGCATTTGCGAAGGAACTCTCGTCTGATTTCCTGTTCATCCTCAAAGAGCGGAGACTCTGCAGCTTCTGCCAACCAGCGCTGAACCTCATCCTCGCCATGCCTATCGACCAGACCCATGGCAATTGCAGTGTTACGCAGCCAATCAGCAGCTTCAGCACGAGGAAAATCCCGGTCTGACGTCAATCCGAATACATATCGGGCAGCCGCAGCGAAGGCTGCCGGCATCTCGGATGCTGCGACTTTCCAAACGGTGGAGATGTACTTCGCAACCTTACCCGCGATGGCCGGTGATGGAACGAAATTGCTCATGGCCCTCTCGTCGCTCGTGGGAGGCAGGAGGACCGCATCCCAGCGCTCTAGGTTTGGAGCGCGCTAAGCCCGAGCGGGCACATCTCAGAAAAAACGGCGTTGGCTTTAAAGGTCACGATGCGCGGTGAAATCGATCGCGTTTCTGTCCAGGAATTTACGCTTGGGCATGATCAAAGCTACAGCTTGGGATCCATATAGCCAGGTATGCGTAAGATGGGCTTCGGGTGATCACGTATCGGCGGCGTGGACCGTTGATACCGTTGACCCACGCTTCGGTGATCCAAGCTGGTGCTTTTCGGGTGGCGGCGCGGTGGTGTGGCCGAGGGAGTGTCCGCCAATTATTTCAAAAATAACCGATATATCAATGCGTTGCAAACCATCATTCTGTGTACCCACAGACGCACCCACAAAAAATACTCGAATGGCCGCGATCAATTGCGACCGCAAACGAACACTCATTTTGCGTTAAATCAAAGCACCCCTTTGAGGCATTCGGCATTATTTTTCCTAGCGAGGCTGACTAGGCGCCGGAGGATTCTTTGACCGAAACATCGTTGATCTCGATTGTTGACGACGATCAATCCGTCCTGGACTCCCTGAGACGGCTCATGCGGGCGCTCGGCCATACAGTTCAGACCTTCTCGTCGGCTGCCGATTTCCTCGCGTCGCCTCGTCTCGCCGAAACCGCCTGCTTGATCGCTGACGTCCATATGCCGGGAATGAACGGCGACGAACTGCATCGTCGTCTCGTCGGCTTGGGCTACGCGATTCCGACAATCCTCATTACGGCTTATCCTGAAGACAATGTGAAGGCTCGGGCTCTCAAGGACGGGGTGATTAGTTACCTGCACAAGCCATTCAATAAGAACGATCTTTTAGACTGCATTCGTTCGGCTCTGCGGTGCGCGAGGCAGTTATGAGTCGCTTCGTCCATGGGCAGGGCAGACCGAATAACCCTGCCTTGGACCTATTCATCTCTGCCCCATCAAGACAACGCCGCGGCCATAAATGACGGGTCGATAGATCGACAGCCCCATTCCAACTTCGTTGGGCTCGCGGCGTCCCATATCCGCAGAGGTCTAGAGTTTGTTTTCAGGTCGTTGTCGACTTTTTTTTGACTTCGGCATAGATGCGGTCCTTGCGGGCGATGCGACGTTCATTTCCAGCCGACGCGTGCACTGCCAATGTTTTTTGCGACCACGCTGACGCGGTTGCCCGCGTGTTCGCCGCTTATCAAGAGCGGGATGAGTAGAACAATTGTGGCCAGGAGCGCGACAGCCGGCGACTCGCATTCAATCATAAGCTCCTGTTTCACCTCCGGCCGGGCGTCGGCTACTGCTCTACATTTCATCGCATAATCAGAATTAGTGCTTGTATGACCAGTAAATGTTTTAGGTGCCGCAGTCGTTCCAGCGCAGCAATGCGTGCGCCACGAAAGGCGACCGGGCATTTCTTTTGAGGACAGTGAGGAGTCACAAGCAGCGAGATGCTTGCTGTCGTTGTGACCGGCTCGGTCTGTCGCTTTCCGCATGCGTTGAACCGTACCAAGGCTTATCGTCCTAAGCTCAAGCGGGCATTTTCAGCACTTGAGTTCACTGGAAACTCGCCTGTGCCTTTCTCTAAATATGCGTCGACGGCCTAATGCCGTGCGAACAGATGGAGACAGACACATGAAGACCGCCTTCACCGCCGTGGCTCTTTTCGCGCTCTCGCTTACAGGGCCGGCCTTGGCGCAACAGCCTCATTGGTCACAGCCAGGGGACTATTACAATCCCGGCAATAATGTCGTGCAGCAGTCGACCCCTCAGGAGCTGAACCAGCCGAAAGAGGGCGACTACTACGCGCCGGCTAAGACAATCGTTGAGCAACCGACCGCTGAACAACTGAAGCAGGACCGCGAGGGTGACTACTACGCTCCGGTCAAGGGGAACTAGCGGACCACGATCATACTTTAAGGCGCTCGATCCTAGTTTGGAACAGAAAGCCGTGCAGCCGATGGCTGCACGTCACCAACGCTGGGCGGCTTTCGATCAATAAAGAGAGGCGGCCACCATGCGCCCTCTATCACGAAAGGAAATCACTATGAGCATTGCCAGAATCGCCATGGCAATCGCCGTCGTTCTTGGAGCCACCTCAGCCGCCACAGCGCAAAGCGCATTTACAACGGGCACTATCGCAAGCAGCGAAAGAGCCGGTTACGGTGGCCCCTACGAATACCAAAGTGACCTCTACGACTACGTACCAGGCCATCGTCCCAGCCGAGCCCTTGCCAGCCGTCTGCGTAGATGAAAATCCCGCCAACAAGTGCGATGTATCCGCTGCAGCGGCCGGCGACCGGCGACCGTAACTACAAACTGGCAGCTGCGCGTAGTTGAACAGCCAGTGGTGGACGGCCCTAGCGCGCCCATCCAAACCGGCAGTTTAGGCGGTCCAGCAGCTTTCGGGACGTGTGACAAAACTTTGCCGTTACTGCCGTGGCAATTCGAGCTGGTCCCACACCTCGGCTAGCGCCTTGGCGAGATCGTTCATGAGCTCATCGCTATGATAGGGCGCCGGCGTGATGCGTAGCCGCTCCTGACCTCTCGGCACGGTGGGATAATTGATAGGCTGAATGTAGATCCGGTACTGAGACAGCAGAAGATCACAGACCAGCTTGCATTTTTCGGGATCACCGACATGTATGGGCACAATATGGGTTCGGCTCGGCATAACCGGCAGCCGCGCCGCGTTGAGTACGGATTTCAACCGCCTGGCGCGTTCCTGATGACGTTCGCGCTCCCGCTGCGACGACTTCAAATGCCTTATTGCAGCGTTCGCAGCTGCACAGATCGGAGGTGGCAAGGCGGTCGTGAAAATGAAGCCAGGCGCATAGGAACGCACAGCGTCGATCAGGTTGGCATTGGCCGCGATATAACCGCCAAGACAGCCGAAAGCCTTGGCAAGAGTGCCTTCGAGAATATCGACCCGGCCCATCACGCCGTCCCGCTCGGCAATGCCGGCACCATGTGGCCCATACATCCCAACCGCATGAACCTCGTCGACATAAGTCAGCGCGCCATAGCGCTCGGCAAGATCGCAGATCCGGTGCAGCGGCGCGACATCGCCGTCCATTGAATAGAGGCTTTCGCACAGGATCAGCTTTGGCCTGTCAGGATCGGCTGCGCGTAGTAATTGCTCGAGATGGCGGACGTCGTTGTGACGCCATATCCGCTTTTCCGCACCCGATTGGCGCACCCCCTCGATCATCGAATTATGATTCAAGGCATCGGAGAGCAACAAACAATCAGGCAACAGTCTTGCGATCGTCGCGATACCGGTCTGGTTGGAAACATAGCCGGAGGTGAAGACCAGCGCCGCCTCCTTTCCATGCAAGTTGGCGACTTCGCGTTCCAGTTCAATCAGGGAGTGATTGGTGCCTGCAATGTTTCGGGTGCCCCCCGCCCCTGTGCCCGTGCGCGCGGCTGCCTCGATCATCGCGCCGACCACCTTCGGGTGCTGACCCATACCGAGATAATCATTCGAACACCAGATCACGACCTGCCGTGGACCGTAGGGCGAATGCCAGATCGCGTAGGGAAACCGTCCAGCCACGCGTTCCAGATCGACAAAGACGCGATATCTTTGCTCGTCGCGAAGCTCGTTCAACGCGGAAGCGAAAAACACATCGTAGTCTAAGTGCCGTTCAGCCAAGCGAATTGAGCCGTTCAGGCTTGGAGCCTCCATCTTCAGGGCCATGGCATTCCACCCTTAGGCTAATACTTTCGTGGGTTGGCCCCGTTCGCTCGCTGCCGCTTATGATGAGGCCGAGCGACCCCTCTCTTGGAGGCTTAAGCGTGGCTAATTAAGTGAAAGCAACATTAGCCTTTATTGCGCCTGTGAGACCACTGCGCCTTGGTACAACGACCCAACACATAGGTTTAGCTGACGGCCACTTCTGCGCATGCGAGCGTTAGTGAGCTCGTTTTCAAAAAGCGACTAAACGTTCAGCGTAGAACGTTTCGTCGATGGCGTAGCCAAATGAACCCACGTCTGATTCACCGAGGCATTCCTTTCGTTTACTTTCGGTGACGCCGCTCGAGCGCTCCTAAAGGCATCCGACAGAATCGGAGCGTGACAAAAGAGGTGAAACGTGACACCTGATGATTATTTCGGCCCTCGCCCCAACAAACCGTTATCGCGCGCAGAGCTGGCGCTAGAGGCCACGCATTGGGCCGCGATCGTTTTCGCTCTCATGCTTGCAGTCCTGTCACTAACATGGGCAATGGCGATAACGGCGTCGGACCATTTACAACATGCCGCATCCATGGAGAAAATAGAGCTTGGATCAACAACAGGATCTTAGTGAGATTGTGGCACCGTCGCTGCGAGTTGAATGACCGTGAGTTGGTTTGCTGCTGGCGAGTCTCAATGCCGCCGATATTATTTGATTTTATTGAAGAATAGATCGGCTCGCTGCGATAGTGTCTTGACGGCAATCGCCAAAATGGCCGCTATAAATTCAATTTCGAAGGCTGTAATTTCGGTGCTCGTTGATCTGCTGCCGAGCTCGGCAACCACAGATGGAATGTCGCACCATTTCGCTCGTTTTGGGTTGCCCACAAGCGTCCGCCATGACGCTCGACAATCGAGCGGCTAATCGTCAAGCCCATCCCCATGCCTTCAGGCTTGCTGGTATAAAAAGGAGTGAACAGCTTAGCGAGATCATTTTCGCCCAACCCCCTGCCCAAATCGCGAACCATAACGAGAACGCCCTCCAAGCTGTCGTTTGTGGACGTAATCACGATCTCGCGCTGGCCAGTGCTGGTCTCTCTCATAGCCTCAACCGCGTTAAGGATGAGATTGAGGAGCACCTGCTGCACATGGACACGGTCGCCTGCAACAGGCAATAAGTCGCTCACAAGTTGAGTTTGAACCGAGATACGATTTCTTTGCAGTTCGGTGCGGCAGAGAAGGAGAACCTCGGCGATCACCTCATTGAGGTCTAACGCGTCTTTGCGCATCGGCTGCTTCTTCACGAGAGCGCGAATTCGATCGGTGACATCACTAGCGCGCTCTGCCGCGGCGACAATGATCTCAAAGCTCTCCTTCACTTCGTGCAGATCGGGCGGCTGCGCGGCAAGCCAGTTTAGGCCCGCAGCCGCATTATTGATGATTCCGGTAATCGGCTGCTTGATTTCATGGGCGATCGAAGCCGTCAGTTCACCCATCGTGGCGACACGATTGACGCGAGCGAGTTGCGCCCTAGCGTCCTGCAATGCGATATGTGCCGTCCGATCTCTCAAGCCAAGGTAGGTCGCGAAACCCACCGCCAGCAGCCCGAGCAAGCGATTGGTGATGGCCGTCGTTCCCCATGTATTTCCGGGTGACAAATACCAACCAAGCGCGGTCAATACGGTACAACATAACACAACGAGAATGACACCACGCGTGTGGTAGAACCTGAGCGACAAGAAAACGACGATGATGTAGAGAACTCCGACATTGATATCGACATCGTCCCAGATGTCGAGCGCCAAGATTACCAATGCCGCCACGACCATCATCGCTATTTGAAAACGTCTGGAACTTACGATCGTCGACACGGCCACGTTAGTTGCCATGATGCTACCGCTGCAGGACGGCCGTCACAGGAACTATCTGGCTTCTGGCGGAATTGCGCGTAACCCCGACGTTTACTCGTCAATTATAGGAGTGGAAAATTGGACAGCAACCCAAAGCAGGGTGAGCCGAACGATCCCGCCAACGGACTCCAGATGAACGCCAAGGAAAAGTCCTCGTTGCTGCCGATCTTGGCGTAGTTCCTACTGGATTCACCAAAAGCATCCTCCCAATAAGGGACTGATGCGCTGGCTCACGAGGATTTTTGTTCTTGTGCCAGTTTGAGCTTATCTGCAATTCGAGCCAGCTCGGCGAGCGAGCGGACTCCCATCTTCCGCATCAGATTGCTGCGATGGACCTTCACCGTCGATTCGCTGACGCCGATATCTCCGGCAATCTGTTTGCTGAGGCGGCCACGAACGATCTCGATCATGATCTCGCGCTCCCGATCGCTCAACATTTCGACGCGCTGCTTCAGCGCACGCAAGCTCTCCTCAGCCTCGCGTCGTACGCGATCTCGATTGAGCCCAAGCCGTATAGCATCGAGGAGGTCCTGCTCGCGGAATGGCTTTGGTAGGAATTCTATGGCCCCTCCCTTCATTGCTTGTACTGACATCGGTATATCGCCGTGACCGGTAATGAAAACGATGGGGAGTTGGTTGTCCGCGGCAGCGAGCTCGCGTTGAAAATCAAGACCACTTTGGCCCGGCAATCTGACGTCCAGTATCAGGCAGGTGGGGCCATTCGGGCGCTTGGACTTGAGAAAGTCGGGAATGGAAGCAAACAGCTGAGTATCCAAGCCCACCGATCGCAGCAGACGCCCAACCGAATCCAGAACTTCCGGATCGTCGTCGATGATCAAAACCGTTGGAGTCTCTTCAATGTTCGCTTCAGACTTCGCTTCTGTTCGCGATGAAAGGGTCACGGCCATTAGCCTTTCTCCCGTTTCGCCTTTGAGACGCCGCAGTCAGATTTTACCGAATATCGTTGGATATGAACAGCCTGCTTTCCTTACGAAAGGCCCGCATAAACCAAAGTTTAGAGCTTTGTCGTTGCTTCCCGCGCATTCACAGCTCATTTTAGAAGCTGCGATGGCGGGTGTAACCTCGGGTTGAGCCCGCAACCGTTGGAACTTGAGTGGAGGCCCGGAGGTCGTGTTGCCAGAAGGACGAATGATTTCAATTGTCGACGATGATCAATTCGTTCGCGAATCCTTGACGCGGCTCATGAAATCCTTGGGATACTCCGTCTCACAATTTCCGTCCGCGGCCGCGTTCCTAGAATCACCCATTCTTGGGAAAACCGCTTGTTTGATAGCTGACATCCACATGCCCGGGATGACCGGTGTGGAGCTCTACGGACAACTGACGGGGGCGGGCCGTGCGATTCCGACGATCCTCATAACGGCATTTCCCGACGATAGCGTACGGAAGCAAGCCTTAAAGGATGGGGTTTTTTGTTACCTCGCCAAGCCGTTCCGCAAGGAGGATCTCGTTAATTGTGTTCGTTCGGCGGTAGATCAAGCTCAGTCGCGCTAAATGTCATGACATTCTTTTCCGCGAGCTAGACTGAGACACGGCGCCTCTAGACATTTGCATCGACCCACAGCCGGCCCTGTGCGTTGACGATTGGGCGGAGCCCTATTCCGCCTCTGTTGGATTTTGTGGTTTCGAAAGCGACAAGTGTCGGTCCAGAAAAGCGTACTTACGGACTAGGCAGCGTAAACTGAAACACCGCGCCACGCGGCGCGTTCGCGCCGGCCCATAAACGTCCGCCATGCGCCTCGATAATCGAACGGCAGATTGACAGCCCTATCCCGATCCCGTCGGACTTTGTGGTAAAGAAGGACTCGAAAATGCG
>DATKPK010000208.1:0-15382 GCA_035524095.1 Binataceae bacterium (SeqCode)
CCTCCGACGGCACTCTCGCCCTCGCGACCGACGCGACCTTGGCTCTCGGCCTCGGCATCGCCGGCCATTGCGTCAACCCCGTAACCTGGTCCGGCATCGTCAAGCTCGATACGTTCCCTTACGTTGACGGCCTCACGCTCAAGCTTCGCGTCACCGACGTTAACCTCTACAAGCCCGACGGCACTAAATCGCTGCTCGTCGGCCATGGTTTCGACCTCATCAAGGGCAACGTCATCCCGAAACTCGAGACCTTCACCTTCGACTTGCAGGCACCAGTCCGCGACTTGGCTGGCCTCTTCGACGAGGCTCTGCCTCTGGACGCTTCCGAATCCCTGCGGACGGCTCTCGCGACTTTACACCTTGAGCCTCAGGTGATTCCCGAAAATGACGGCCTCCGCGTAACCCTCGCGATGGCTCTCCCTGAAGGCGCCCCTCCACCATCGATTTCCACCTCGGCGGCGCCGCTCTCGCCCGCTGAAATCGCCGCATGGCAGACCGACCTCGATAACTGGGACGCCTTTCTCGTCTTTGCGATCAAACAGGTTGGCCTGAACGTCTCCGACAAAAAGACCCGCGACCAGCTCTTCACCCTCTTAATGGATAGCCGCTACCGCCTCGTCCAGGCCCTCGCCTCAGGTCAGACCGCGGGTGGACCCGACCCCGTCCGGCTTCTCTTCCTCAGTGATTGGACTCAACTCCGCAACATCATCAAGGCGGCCGCGCCCGGCGGCCACTTCGGCACTCGGACGCTGCAGTTCCTCTCCTTTATCTCGGCCGGCGACGCTCTCTTCGCCTTCGACCAGGCTGCCCCCGCCCTGGGCGTACGGATCACCGCCGGCGACTTGCGCCGCCTCGCGCGCATCATGGCCCCCGACGTCACCACCGACCCTCTCGCCTTCAGCTTCGACGAAGATCCCGATCTCCAGCAGCTTTTCGGTGTCCCGCAACCCTACGAACTCCCCGGTCCGCTCCCCGACGCCAACACAGTACCGCTGCCCGATCTCGCTCCCACTTCGACGCCTTCGCCCGCCCTGCCCGCTCCTACATCATTCATGTCCGCGCCGATCCGCTTTTTGCAATTCCCCGAGGCCTTCGCGATGGATAACTCGCCTACGCCGATTCAACTCGTGATATTGGGACGCCGCCTGACGCCGGTTGTAGTTGCTCCCGACAACGCCGACCGTTACCGCTCCAATCTGGCTCAACTCCTCTCCATCACCGCCGAGCGCGAGGGTGACGCGGCCGCCCTCAATTCTTCCTATCACGACCTGTTCCTCGTGATGGTCAAAAGTGTCGCATGGCAGGAAAGCTGCTGGCGCCAGTTTATCCGCGCCGGCTCGCGCGTCACCTACCTTGAATCGAGCACCGGCGACCTCGGCCTGATGCAAGTGAATAAGCACGTCTGGCGCGGCTTCTACAGCATCCCGCGCCTCGAATGGGACATCGTCTATAATGCTTCCGCTGGTGGCGATATTCTCGTTCGGCTGATGCAAGCCGCGATCAACCGCGAATCTTCCAATCGCCGCGATCCAGCGGTTGCGGTCGTGCGTTCAACCTATTGCGCCTATAACGGCGGCCCAGCCGCCTTCGCTCGCTGGCGCGTACCCACCGAACCCGCCCGTCTCAGAGCAATCGATGACTCCTTCTGGGACCGCTTCCGCGCCACCGCCGCCGGGCAATCATTTGATATTCTGCAATGCGCGGCCGACTGGAACCGCCTGCACTGAATCTCAGTTACCCGAGCTATATACGATGAAACACTGCGCCCGCATTTATACCGCTCTCACGCTTCTCGCTTTGCCAATTCTGCTCACTTGTTATTCGGCTGGCGCGCTCGCGCAATCGCCTTCTTCTGCGCGCCCCGCCAGGCCGCAGCATGTCTTCATCATCGTCCTTGAAAACGAAGGTTTCGATACTACCTTCGGCCCAAATTCCCCCGCGCCTTACCTATCGCGCGAATTGACAAAACAAGGCCTCCTGCTCACTCAATACTATGCTATCGGCCATTTCAGCCTCGATAACTACATCGCGATGATCAGCGGCCAGGCTCCCAACGCATACACCCAGAATGATTGCTTTACCTACTATGATTTCAAGCCGCTGACGGCAAGCCTCGATCCCGACGGTCAGGCTCTCGGCGCCGGGTGTGTCTATCCCGAGTCCGTCATCACGCTTGCTAATCAAATGGAAGCTAAGCACTTAACCTGGAAAGGCTACATGGAGGACATGGATACTAACTGCGAACACCCTGCACTCGGCCAGCCCGACGGCCATATCCACGCCACTGAACAATCTCAGTACGCCACCCGCCACAATCCCTTTGTCTACTTTCATTCGATCATCGACCATCCCACTTGCGCCGAACACGTTGTGCCGATGACCCAATTGTCCAATGACCTAAGCAGCGTCGCGACCACTCCTAACCTCGCCTTCCTTACTCCCAACGTCTGCCACGACGGCCACGATCGTGCTTCCAAACTTTGCGCGGGCGGTCATCTCATCGCCGCGGACCGTTTCCTGCCCACCCTGGTTCCCAAGATTCTCCATTCGCCCGCCTATCAACACGACGGGATGCTTATAATCACGTTCGACGAAGCTGATGTTGAAATCAAAGACGGTACGGTCGTGCCCGAAAAAACCGATGCTAGCGCATGCTGCAATGAACCGAGCGGGCCGAATACAGTCGCGCCCGGCCGAACCGGCCCCGGCGGCGGCCGCATCGGCGCTCTGATTATTTCCCCGTACGTGAGGCCCGGACGCGACAATCAGCCTTACAATCACTACTCATTGCTGCGCAGCCTCGAGGATCTCTTTGGCCTCGATCATCTCGGCTATGCGGCCCAGCCTGGCCTGAAACCCTTCAGCGCCGATGTCTATTCCCAACCTGGCGCCGACGCGCATATCTCCAATTGAGGCGAGAGGCCGTTCCTGATTCGATCGAGAGTAGAGTAAGACCTCCGCGTTGAATTGGACTAGCTCAAACTAAAGATTACCATTAATCGAATGCTTTCACTGACTGAGCCGTCGGATCGTGTAAGAATGGCGCAGCCGAGAAATAGTCTCTTTAACGCATTACGGTATCAAACCGCACTCGAATAATTTATTCGCAATCGGCGCTGCGACTTTATTGATAAAAAGCTGGCTCAGCTGCGGATCGCTGCGCAAATTTTGAATCGCCTGCTCTTCCATCGGCGAATGGGGTTCATGTCTCTGCTGAGCCAATTGTTGGCAACTCGAATTCTGGTACTTCTCGATGACCCTGTTTGCGAGGCGGTCAATCAGCGGATGTTGCTGCCCGTATTGCGCACTCGCATCCCCTGCTGCCAGACACAAACCAATTGCCCCCGCCAAAGCCAGTCGCTTGATGATCACTATGATTCTCCCCGATTTTAGGTTCCTGACTTGAAGAGTTAAGTTTGAGCCCTACATCGGTTGCGAGACGACATAAATCGTCTGGCTGCCGTTGAAATATGGACGATAATAGGTCGAGCCTGCCACATAGTAGGTAGCGCCACCGATACTCGTCGAATACGCACCTGGCGGCAATGAATACACCGTCGTTCCCATCGGCGGCTGATAGCCGTAAGGCGGCGGCGGCTGATACCCATACGGTGGCGCATTTTCAATTATCGTTGTCGGCTGCTGCTGTTGCGCGTTCGCAGTCATCATCGAGCCGACCGCCATCCCGCCGACTGCACCTAGTGCCGCGGCGCCTAGCGCCTCGCCGGTGCTGGAACCACCACCACCGTCGCAGCATCCGTAGTAAGGATTGCCTCCGCCTCCGTAGTTCGTTTGACCGACATTTGCATTGACAGTGTTCAGAGTATTAGTGTGCATCGCCTCTTCGGAGTGCTCTTGATTCTCCTGAAGCGTGTTGGCTTCGTTATACCTCTCCTGCTGCTCGGTCTGCTGATTGGTATTGTAAGTTTTATAATCATTCTGCGCGTTGGGATGGGATCCGTTGCTGGTTGAAGTGCCCGACATGCTCCCATAGCTCGAATTGCTGGGTGGATGCTGAGAGGACGAATCGTAGCTGCCGGAAGACGGCGGGTGTTCGCCGTAATTTGAACTCGATCCGTAATTGGGATGAGAGGAGCTATTGTAGCTACCCGATGACGAGTGATTCCACGAGTTCGACCCCTCGAATCCCGAATGATTGAACCCACCGCCTCCAAAGCCGTCGCCGCCCGCGCCATGCCATCCTCCACCGCCCCCGCCCCCGCCAAAACGGCCGAACGCGATGGCTGCAGGGGCTGCGCTCACAGCCATCGCACACGTCAGGATTACCACACGCGCACTTAGGCCGGCTTGTCTTCTTCTGTATAATTGCTTAGTCATGGCTTTGCTGCCTCCTTGACCTGCAAAAATTCGATCCTTTTGGCGCTTGCCGGTAATTCAGGCTTGAATCGCGAACTTGCAATCGGCGCTCCAAATTTCCAGTTCGACAGGAACGCTATATATTCGGGCGACCCTGGCTGGCTGCGGTAATTAATTACTATCTTGCGCAGGATCGGCTTCCTCGTATGGTCCACCCATAGCTGCAAATCAATATTCTTTGACGACAACGCGATGTGATCGCAGGCGATGCCGTTGACGTCGTTGATTCCAATATAACCGCCGTAAATAACCCGTTTGCGCACCGAAGCGCATGGGTCATTGTAAGCAAGATCCGCCAGCGGCATGCTCAGATGGTAATTTTGCGCCACATAGTCGAACATCTCTTCGATATTGTCCGGCACTTCTGCAACCGCATAAACTCCATGCGGCGGATCATAGATTGTGAGCGTCTTGCCGTGGTACCAGATTCTTTTGGCTCCGATATCGCTGTCGTAGACGACCGCGAGCTCATCAGGCCGCTGCACTGCGTAGTCCATTGTCGCCGCAAATTGCACTTTCACTTGCGACGGCAAAAGCTGGTCGAAGAGAATGTCAGCGTGAAAGCTGAACGAATGGCTCGATGCGATTAGGCCACACGCCTTGGTCAATACCTGATCCGCGATTGGCGCGACCTTTGGCGCAGCCGGCTGAGACGTCGCAGCGCGCGCTCCAAACGGAATCGCCAACAGTCCGGCGGCCATCATCAACATTGCTGAGATCGCGCGCCGATAACTTAACGCGCCAGCACTATCGGATACAGCGTGAGTCCTCATACTCATATTGGAACCTGGATTGCTCTCCCTAACGAGTTATTCGGGGCGTTTCACTCGGACGCGGCTGCAGAACAGAATCTCGTCGCCATTCTATCTTGACCTCTGGCGAACCGTTGAATCCTAGTAACACTGAGCAGCGAAGCATATTGGACTTTGGTCGCATAACGGTTCGCCTTCTATTCTGGTTCCGACGCCCGCGATAAATCGGAAAGGGGGGTAATTCGCTTTAGCCTTTGGCGAGAGAGAGCGCGGCGCTACTAGACCCAGACGCCGGCTTCGGGAACCGAGTCCTGGCGTTGTTTCCTTGGACCAAGGTCCGGTGGATAGGCCTTTCAGCGTTTGGTAAATCAATGGGCGGCGAGCGTGTTACCCAAAGACGCGACACATAAGTGGAGGTTTAGATGAAAAACTTTCTGTTAAGGTTTATCGTTGCAGCGACTCTCGCAATTCCGTTGTGGTCAGGGGCAGCGCGCGCTCAACAGTTGCACTCTTTTGCCCACGAGGAACGAGAGGATCATCGGCAGGAAGACGTGGTGGCGAACATGCACTTCGCCGATGATGTCTTGAAAAACAAGTTTATCGATATATACGTGCCCTATCAGGAGCACCTTTTCAAGATTGACCACGCTTTTCGCGATCTCGTCAACGAATATGTCGCCGCTCAGTCGAACGGGCAAATCATCCCCGGACCCAAGGCGAGAGACATGCTTAGTCGGGGACTGAAACTCCAAAGAGATCGAGACGTGATCTTGATCGACTATGTCAACCAACTCAAGCAAGCTCTACCGGGTGGCGTCGCGCTCCAGGCGTGGCTGGTCGAGAACAAGTTGCGCGCGGCCAGCGCCGTGGCTTTTCTTGACGCCGTTCCGTTCGTAACTCAATAGATTCGCGGGATAAGTGGCGGGCGGTAGAGCTTTATCAAGATGCCTGAATTATGGCACTCGATTGCGAGCCGTTACCGCCGATGTATCGGCCTCACGCGTAGAGCCCGCGTCAGCTTCGGGTTGGCTCTGCTTTTTTTCGGATGGCTCAGTAATGTAGCCCCGCTCTCCGCAGCGAGCCAAGACGATGACTTGGCAGAGCCGATCGCGGAAAAGGTCTACGACCCCACCGCGATCCTCGCTCAGCTTCAATTCAAAGATATCTACACTCCCGCTGAATACGGAACTAATGCTCAACCGAACGCTCTTCAGATCCGGCCCATATTACCAGTCGATCCATTGCCCTTCTTTCCTTTAGAGCAACTCATTCGCCCGACTATTCGCGTTGTGACAGTTCCTCAAAATAAGAGCGCATCCACGGTGACTAGCTACGACGACATGCAGCTGCTCGACCTGGCGCTGCTGCCGTGGCCCGACCCCCGCGAGACGCGATTTCGGTGGGGCATCGGTCCCTATTTCGTCTTCCCGACCTCGGGCAGCGCTCATACTGGAAACGGCGCCTGGGAACTCGGTCCTGCTTTTGGATTCGCTTATCGCGGCATTCCCGGACTCAATTTCTCCGGACTGTTACAACAGGCGACCTCGTTCGCCTATACATCGCCGAAATCCAAGCCCATCAGCTTTATTAATTATCAACCGATTCTCACCTACCAACTGGGCGATCAGTGGTATCTGAAGTCCAGCGATGCGACCTGGACCTTCAATTTCCGTCACAACACGTCAACTCAAATCCCCTTAAGCGCCGGCTTCGGCAAAGTATGGAAGCTCGCGGCCGATTATTCAGTTGATACATCGATGTCAGGCGAATGGATGGTATATCGGCAGTTCGCGAATCAAGTTGAACAATTCACCTTGAATTTCCAGGTAGTCTTGCTGTTCCCACGTCTCGATTTTTAAGCACGCCTCACTCCCAGATGATTCAGCCACAACCCGTACAGCCAGAAATGACCGATTGACGCGGCCCGTGGCGCGATCTACACGTTTCGAGTTAGTTCCGAGGAGAAACGATCATGCGCTTTGGCCTCACTACCGATTTTCGTAATCCGCCCGGCTCCGGCAAAACCTCCGCCACCGTCTATGCCGAGACCATCGAACTTTTCACTTGGGCCGAAACCCTCGGCTTCAGTGCCGCCTACGTCTTTGAACATCACTTCACTGGCGACGACTACATGCCCTCGCCGATGGTCGCCGCAACTGCCATCGCCGCACGCACCACTACGATGCGTGTCGGTCCCGACATCGCCATCCTGCCCCTCTATGAGCCCGTCCGTCTAGCTGAGGACGGCGCCGTGCTTGATTTGATTTCCAACGGCCGCCTCGATTTCGGTGTCGGCCTCGGGTATCGCCCGCAGGAATACTCAGGCTATTGTATCGACATAAATCGCAAAGGTTCGCGCGCCAACGAAGCCCTGCAAATCATTCGCCGGTTATGGCAGGGCGAAACGGTCACCTTTCATGGCAAACACTTTAATGTTGACGGCGCCAGGCTCTCGCCTCGCCCCGTTCAACAGCCCAATCCACCTATTTGGGTCGGTGGTTTCAGCCGCGGAGCAGCCCGCCGTGCCGCTCGTTTCGGCGATGGCTACATCGGTCCCTCAAATCGCGCGATGTATGAAATGTATCTCGCTGAGTTGCGCGCCGCCGGCAAGGATCCCGCACACGCCCGTGTGATGGGTGGTGATTTGTGGCTAATCGTCACTCAAGACCCCGATCGTACTTTCGCAGCCTACGCCCCCCATCTTCTTTACTGGTTCAATTCCTATTCGAAATGGTTCGAGGGCACCGATACCAGTCCTTGGCCGCATTTTGATAATGCCGAGGCACTGCTGGCCAGTGGTCTTGCCAACGTTGTGACGCCCGAAGGCGCCATCAAGCTAATCAACGATCGCATCGCCCAGGCTCCCATCGAACTATACACGATGATGCTCACACCGCCCGGCATCGACTTGAATCTGGTCCGCACCAGCCTTGAACTATTCGCTAAAAAAGTATTGCCGCATTTCAACTAGAAATTGCGCGAGGCGCGAGGCTCAGGAAACCTCGCGCCTCGCACCCTCGACTGCTTCAGTATTTATACGGCACAATGCTACTCAGCGGTTGCCTACCTCCGATCAATCATTACTCGCTCTTTCCCGATAAATATCGCCGAGTTTGCGAAATCAATAAACTTCCGCTCATCCTCGACCGCGATCTCCATCGCTTTCCGCCCCTCCGGCGTGCTTCCAATTATCGCGAGGTCAGCGCGATCAAACCACGCCTCCGCATGACCCGTGTAGGGCGCAGTCTTGGTCTTGCGGCTCGCGCGAAGCTGTTGCTCCAACGGTTCTTCGCATCGATGGACTTGCAGATAACGCTTGAGCCGCATCCCCTGCGCGACCCCTCGTATCGTCGGCCCGTGATTCGTTCGCCAATATAGTTGCACCTCTTCCATGCTTTGTGCCGCCGAATGGCGCAGGCAAAAGAACAGTTTCACCAATGAACTATGCTCCCGCGCCACCATCTCCTCTGGCGTTGGATTTACCTGCGGATACTCATAAGCAAACCACAATGGCGAATTCGGTAAATCTATGAACCGCGCTTCATCCTCAAGCAATTCGCGCCCTGCCGCCTGGCCCGCTGCACTCACAAAGCTGGCCGCGAGCGCCTCGCGATTATTCCACCACAACTCCGCGACGCCGTCGTATGCCGGCTCCATCTTGCCGCGCGCCCCCGCCAGTTGATCGTTCACGGAATCTTCCAGCGTATGTAATTGCACGTATCGCTGGATATCGAGTGTCGCTGCATGCTTGGCGACCAGTGGCCCATGCAGGGTGCGCCAGTATTGCTGAAAATCCGCTAATGACATTCCGGGTTTCCGCCGCAATGTAAAAACCAACCGAATCATTTGCTCTTCTCCTTTACCCAGCTAGAAGCCCAATGCCTCTAGCGGCCCCCGATCAACCACCGGCGCGCGCTTTGTTCCCGGCGTCAGCTTGGCCGACCCGGGCGTACGCTGGAACGGATCCGGCAAATCTATTTCCTTTGCATATTCCTTCAACGCCGGTATCACGTCCTGTGCGAACAACCGCATGCTGGTCCGACGATCATCATCCCCGACCGGCCCTTGAATACTCAGGATGATAAAAATACCCGTACGCAGCACGCTCATGATTGTCTTGATCTTCGGAATGATCGTCGTCGGCGTACCCGCCAATACCTGTAGGTTCTTCTGGCCTCTTATTAATGCCGCATGCAGCTTCCGTCGGACTTCCTCATAATCAACTGCCGCAGCCTCCCCTTGCATCGACTCCTTCACTTTTTCGCCGCTGATTCCCAGCCACGCGCTGGTTTGCGTTTTAGCTAATGTGCGGATAGCGGCCTTCGAGTTATATCCTGGCGGCATCGTGAATTGCGGCGCCGAAAACGCATTCTGGCCGCCACCGTAAACGAAGCCTTGTGCCAGTTCCTGCGCCTTCTCTTCGGTGTCCGCCACCACCGTCGCGATCATGTAGCCGAAATTTTCCGGCCCCGCCTGATAACCATGCTTCGCCGCTTCGTCCGCATAGTAATCCCATAAATCACACGTCGGCCGAAGCTGCGTCCCCAATCCGATATACGGATAGCGATGCTCCGCGCACCATTGCACAGTTTCAGGACTAAGCGTTCCCGGAATCCACATCGGCGGATGCGGCTTCTGGTACGGCAACGCCCACGGATTCACGTGCCGGTAATGGAAATGCTTTCCTTCGTAACGCCACGGCCCGGGCCGCGTCCACGCCTGTACTATAAAGTCATGCGCCTCATTGAACATCTCGCGATTGTAAGCGGGATTAGCGTTATTGAAGAATTGCTCTGACCCCGCTCCTCGCACCCACCCAGTGACTAATCGCCCACGCGAGATTAGATCGATTTCCGCGAGCTCCTCCGCCATTCTCAACGGATGCTTGATCACCGGCAGCGGATTTCCGATCAGCACCAGCCGCGCCCGCTTCGTCCGATGAGCCAATATCGCTGCTTCGATATTCATCACCGATCCCATACAAATCGGATTCCCGTGATGCTCATTCAGTGCGACGACGTCGAACCCAATCTCCTCCGCGTAGCAATTCTCATCTAAATAGTAATTATAGTCGTCAGCCGCCTTCTCGCGATCGAAGTATTTATTCGAGATCGCAAAGAATGCATGATTCCGTAAGATTTCTTCTTCGGGCAGCCATCGATATGGCCGTTCAGTGAAATAACCTACTTGCATCCGAAAAACCTCTTTCTAATCACCTTGGCGCGTTCCTGCCGTTACCAACCGATTATATGCTGTGATTGGATGTCCGATGTCTACGCTTCGTCTCTCAATTCTGTTTACACGCTGGTCGTGAGGATCAATAGCTGACCCGCCAATCCCGCCTCTCGATGGACGCTGATCGCCTGCACTTCCGGCGACATTACTAATTTTTGAAACACCGCTCGCGATGGATACTCGACAATTCCCACCATGTCCCACAACTCTTCGGCTTCGCCAATCACGAGCCTCTCTAACCGCCCGCCAAACGTAAATCGCCCGCCCGCTCCCTCAACGATTGTGCGCATCGCGTTTAGATAGCGCATATAGGCTTCGCGCCCCGAAATCTGGTCTGGCCGCCCGTCCTTATAGACCGCCTTCGCTCGAAACTTGAGCAGGTTGAGCATCGCGATTGGTCCGTCAGCCGCCCCGTCACCCGTCAGCGATTTGATTTTCTCTGGCGTCGTATAGACAGCGTTCTCCACTCGCATCTTCAATCTCCTTGCCTTCTGATTTGTACTGATTTTGGCCACTCGCTGTGTCAGCTTTTCCTCTTTCCTCCGCCGTATCTGAGCTATTGTCCTTCCTGATTGGTGTGCAAAACGGCGCGGACTCGGATATATCTAGCCTCTGCAATAGCTGAAATCCCCCTGATGGAGAAACCCATGCGTGACGTCGTAATTGTCGAAGCCGGCCGGTCGCCGATCGGTAAGAAAAGGGGCGTACTGTCCGCCGCCCATCCCACCGAATTGCTCGCCCAGGTGATGACTGAAGTCCTGAAGCGCGCCGGTATCGCGCCCAATCTCGTCGGGCAGGTCGTCGGCGGATGCATCAACAAGGTCGGCGCACAGGCGATGAACGTCACCCGCACCGCATGGCTGACCGCGGGACTCCCTGCCGAGGTCGCCTGCTCCACCACTGATTCCCAATGCGGCTCGAGTCAATACGCTGTCAACCTCGCTGCAAGCCTCATCGCTTCCGGCGCGGAAGATGTAGTGCTGGCCTGCGGCGTCGAGAACATGAGCCTCCTGCCAATCGGCTCCGACGCGGTCGCAGGTGCTCAGGCCGGGTACGGCAAGCCGGTGAGCCGGAAATACTTTGAGCATTACGAATTCACCAGCCAGTTCGAGGGCGCCGAGCGTATCGCCACCAAATACGGTATCACGCGCGAGGACGCCGACCGCTTCGGCCTCGAATCGCAACTCCGCGCCGCCCGTGCCGTCAAAGAAGGCCGCTTCACCTCGCAGCTGGTGCCCGTCGAAGTTCCGATTCCTGTCGCCGCCGGCGAGAAGCCCAGCCAGAAGCAGACCATCACTCGCGACGAAGTTCCGCGCGACACCAGCCTCGAAGCGCTCGCCGCTTTAAAGCCGGTCGCCCGCCCCGACGGCATCCACACCGCCGGCTCAGCCTCACAGGTCGCCGATGGCGCCGCCGCCGTCCTGATGATGACCGAGGCGAAAGCACGCGAGCTCGGCCTCAGCCCGCGGGCCCGCGTCACCGATACCGCTCTCGTCGGATGCGATCCCGTCCTGATGCTCGAAGGCCCGATTCCCGCGACCCGAAAGCTCTTGCAAAAAAACGGCTTGCGCATCAGTGACATCGACGTCTTCGAGATCAACGAGGCGTTCGCTTCCGTAGTCCTTAGCTGGGCGAAAACCCTTGAACCCGACATGGCTCGCGTCAATCCTAATGGCGGCGCGATCGCCCTCGGCCATCCTCTCGGCGCCACCGGATGCGGCCTCGTCACCAAGGCCATCAACGAACTCGAACGAACCAACGGCCGCACCGCGCTGGTTACGATGTGCTGTGGTGGCGGGCTCGGCACTGGCACGTTGATCGAACGCGCGTAACAAACGGATGACAGCCTGAATCATCGATTCAGTACCAAAAGGAGAAATCATCATGGCGGTTAATTGCGAGAAAGTCGTCAACGATCTGTTCGCTGCCTGGACCCGTCTCGACCTCGAAGGCATCATGAGCTACTTCGCCGAAGACGCCGTATGGGACAACGTTCCGATGTCACCTGCCAAGGGCAAAGCTGCAATCCGCGAGATGACCAACGGCTTCCTCAAGGATTCAAGCACCTTCTCGGCAAAGATTCTGAAGCAGGTCCACGTCGATAACACGGTCTTCAACGAACGCGTCGATACCATCACGATGAAAAACGGCAAGAGCGCCGCGATTCCCGTGGCTGGTATGTTCGAACTCGACAACGCGGGCAAGATCAAAGTCTGGCGCGACTACTTCGACCTCGGAACTTTCACCAAACAGATTTCTTAAGGATACCGATTCAGGACCAACTCTTATCCGTGGAGGAATGTAGTCCTTTGGCTGCATTCCTCTTTTTTTGTCCCGCCGCCGTCGATCGGGTCAGCCTGACTTGACCTCACTACTCCGATCCGAGCGCTGTTTGCGATACCTTGGAGCCACCTTTTAGTAGGAACACCCAGGGGGCAAGGACCGTAAGCAATATGGCAGTGGCGCGATAGACGTCGTTGTATGCGTACAGCCATGCCTGCGTCTTCAGTCCATTCTTAATGAGATTGGAGACGGGCATCGATGCCAGGAGTTGCGCCTCGTGGTGTCGATGGCGCGAAGTGAGCAGGTCGGTTCCGATAGCGATTCCGGCCGCCGCACCGGTATTGATCATCATCGAAAACAAGCTTGAGGCGAAGCCCATGCGCTCGCGGCTGATCTGTCCGATACCGAGCGCGGTAACGATCGGAAAGACGCCGCCTAGTCCAAGGCCGAACAGAAAGATGGGCCAGAGCACCTCGCTCTCGCGCATACCAATCGTCCAGTGTGACATGCGGTAGACTTCGTAAGCCCCCACTAACAAGCCGGCACAGACGAGCGGCCGCATCTCGGAAAATCGGCGTGACAACTGTCCAACTGCGATCAGCGCGACCACAACCCCAAGACCACGCGGCGCAACCGCGAAGCCTGCCTGCCAGGCGTCGTAGTGAAGCACGTTCTCAAGGAAGAGCGGATTGAGCAGGTTGACGGTCCAGAGCGCAAGCCCTTGAAGTGACACTACTATCATCGCGATCGAGAATCCGAGGATTCCGAAGAGCCGTAGATCAACAATTGGCTCCGCAAAGCGCAGCTCGTGGATCACCAAGGCGACTATCGAAAGGCCCGAAATCGCCGCCCCATACCTGACCCACTGTGCCGCAAACCAACCATCCTGGCCGCCACCCCCAAGCACGACCTGAAAGAGACCGAGCCCCACAGTGATCAGGATTAGCCCAGCGTAATCGATTTTGCCGTTGCCGCGTTGGCGGCGTAGATACTCCGGATCGTGCACATACGCATACACCATCAACGCCGCAAAGGCACCGACCGGCAGATTAATGTAGAAATTCCATCGCCAGCTCCAGGTCTGGGTGATCCAGCCTCCCAAGGTCGGTCCAATCACCGGTGCCGCCATCATTCCTATCCCGAAAGTTGTCATTGCCAGCGTGTGTTCCTCCACCGGGAACGTCTCAAGAAGAATTGCCTGGGACAGCGGCATCATCGCCGCGCCGGCCGCTCCCTGTATCAAGCGGAAGCACACTATCTGGCCGATACCCTGGGCGAGCCCACAAAGAGCTGAGGAGACAACAAACAGAACAATCGAGATCAATAGATAACGCCGGCGTCCGATTCGCGCGGCTATCCATCCGCTCATTGGGATCATCACGCTGACCGCTGCGAGATAACTAGTGACGACCCAGCTAATCCGCTCGACCCCAACGCCGAAGCTACGCTGCATGTAGGGCAATGCGACGTTGACAATAGACCCGTCAAGAATGGTCAAAATTCCGCCGAGCAATACCGCCGCTGCGACGAGCCATTTGTGCGGCCGATTTTGTTCGGCGGTCGTGGCAATCAAGGCGGGAAACTCAGTCCCAATGGTTGATTCTAGGTCCACTGCTCAATTGTCAACGGGATGAGGCCGAAATAACAGAGCAAGCCCCGCATGATTTTACCGTTACGGCCCTGTGCTCGCGTCGGCCAGCCTCCACTCAAAATCGGCGCAATGGAAAAAGCGGTTTTTGACTAACCTCTCTCGGCGGCAAGATTAGGATAGCCCGATTTCGACATAGGTCCTCAGCACCACTGAAAGTGTAAGGATCTTGTGTAGTGCGAGCTCTACTCTGCGACTATAAGATGACGAGCCGAAATCGCTCCTTACTCGAAGTTATCGGTTGAGCGTCGGTGACGACCGCAAACGTGACGGTGTAATCCTCTGTTCGTCTTTTCGGGATGCCGTGCCGTCATCTTGGAAGGAACGCAAAATATCGGTCTTTGTCACTATGCCATCAAGCCGTCCGTCGCTGGATTGGACAAACAGCATCTGCCGCGAATCCTCCCGGGTCAGCATGCGCAGTACTTCCATGACATCGCATTCAGGTGCGATCCAATCGAGATGCCGATCGCATGCGTCGCCAACTTTCACCTCTCCCCAATGTTCTACGGGGATACGGCTTAGAATTGATACGCCGACTGTTCCAATCAGATGTTCGCGTTCACATACCGGAAAAATCGCATGATCGTGAGCCGATGCGATACTCTCGGCAAATTCCCGTACCGTTGCTGGCGCCTCGACCGAGACGATCTGGCGCTGCATTACTTCGCGAACCGGAACACCGGTGATGCCGCTGAATCTGACCGCTTCGTGGAGCCGCTGGTCTCCGGAAGCCGAAGCTTCGCCGGAAATTGCATAAGCGCATGCGGCGCCAATCAGGCTCGGAATGATGTACGAGTGTCCGCCGGTGGTCTCGGCCACGAAAACCACAGCAGTGAGCGGGGCCTTGTAGCCTGCGGCTATGAACGAAGCCATCCCGACAGCCGCGAAGAGGTCGAATGTCGTGGTGTGCAGCACTGACTGAGCGAACGCGCTTCCGAGCGCTCCACCAGAAAGTAACAGCGGTACGAACATCGCGCTCACACCACCGCTGCCGAGAGAAAAGAGTGTCGCGATCAGCTTCAGTATTGCGAATGCCAATAGTTCACTTGACGGAAGGGGCGTGGCAAGTACGGCACGCACCGCT
>DATKPK010000209.1:0-4345 GCA_035524095.1 Binataceae bacterium (SeqCode)
GTCGGTCCAGAGCCGGAAGCCGCCCCGATCGAGCAGCAGGGTCTCGGCTGGAAGAGCAAATATGGCAGCGGTAAAGCGGGTGACGCGATCACCAGTGGCATAGAAGTTATTTGGACGACTACGCCAACGAAGTGGAGCAACGACTACTTCAAACATCTGTTCAGCTACGAATGGGAATTGACCAAGAGCCCGGCTGGCGCAAATCAGTGGACGCCGAAGAATGGCGCAGGCAACGGTACGGTTCCCGATGCGTTCGACAAGTCTAAGCGCCATTCGCCGTCGATGCTGACGACCGACCTGTCATTGCGGGTCGATCCTGCATACGAGAAAATTTCGAGACGCTTCTATGAGCATCCAGATCAATTCGCAGATGCGTTCGCGAAAGCTTGGTTCAAGCTGACGCATCGCGATATGGGGCCGGTCTCGCGCTATCTCGGTCCGCTGGTTCCCAAAGAGACCCAGCCGTTTCAAGATGCAGTTCCGCCAGTAGATCATGAGCTGATCGACGAGCGAGATATCACGGCTCTGAAGGGGAAAATCCTCGCATCGGGCCTCTCTATCGGGCAACTGGTCGAGACCGCGTGGGCGTCGGCGGCGAGCTTCCGCGGCACGGACAAGCGTGGCGGAGCAAACGGAGCGCGCATCCGGCTAGCGCCGCAAAAAGATTGGGAAGTGAATCAGCCGGCTCAGCTGGCGAAGGTGATGCAAACGTTTGAAGGGATCCAGAAGGATTTCAACGGTTCAGCGACGGGCGGGAAGAAGGTATCGCTGGCCGATCTGATCGTGCTCGGTGGATGCGCGGCGATCGAGGAAGCGGCGAAGAAGGCGGGTCACAATGTTAAGGTTCCGTTCGCGCCAGGCCGTACCGATGCATCGCAGCAGCAGACCGATGTGGAATCATTTGCCGTACTTGAGCCGAGCGCGGACGGATTCCGCAACTATCTGCGCAAGGGGCATACGATACCGACAGAGGAATTGCTGGTCGATAAGGCGGAGTTGTTGAGACTGACGGCTCCGGAGATGACGGTTCTCGTCGGCGGTATGCGCGCCCTCAATGCTAACGCCGGGCAGTCGAAACATGGCGTCTTCACCAAGCAGCCCGGGACATTGACGAATGACTTCTTCGTCAACCTGCTCGACATGAGAACGGAATGGCAGCCGTCCGCTGGCGGAGAAGGCGTGTACGAAGGCCGCGACCGTAAGACCAACGAGGTAAAATGGACTGGTACGCGTGCTGACCTGGTGTTCGGGGCAAACTCAGAATTGCGCGCCCTCGCGGAAGTCTACGCATGCAACGACTCGAAGGAGAAATTCGTGAAAGACTTCGTGGCGGCGTGGAGCAAAGTGATGAACCTCGATCGCTTCGATCTCGCCTGAGTTCGTAGAGGTTTCACCGAATCGCAAAATCACGGCGGCGTTTCCAGAGAACTAGAAACGCCGCCGTTGGTGATTCAGGGGAATACGAGGGGCGCACAGGAACGTATCGGGCTGGAGTGCAGTCGCTGAAAACTCGGAGGCGAGTTTCGCTTGCCAGGTGACCCGAGTCAGTGCGACGCTGACTGAGTTGGCGAATGCAACGCCGGAATTAGCCATTTAACAATTGGGGTAAGAGATGTCGCAAGCGCAAGTGATCAATGAACTCAGTTTGCCCGGCCGTTTGGGCGATCCAAACAGAACTTTGAAGACGGACCCGCGAGCCGATCCGCGATTGGTCGCAGCATTGGCACCTTTTGGGATGGATGGTGCGCCGCCTGCAATTCCAGTGAGCGCAGACTCTCCCTTAAAGGCAAAGCTTGACCATTTGGCGGCCACCGAAGCGGCAATGCAGGGCATTTTTGCCGGCTTCTTCACGGACATGCCGCCGATTCCGAATATAGAGCGGCGGACCGAGACGATAAGAGGGCTGGATGGCAACGAGGTTACATTGTATATCCATCAGCCGCAGAACGCCTCAGGTCCCCTGCCCTGCGTGTATCATACGCACGGTGGCGGAATGGTTATGCTGACCGCAGCGGATGCGGGCTACCGGCGCTGGCGTGATGAGCTTGCCAAAGTGGGTTTGGTGGTGGTCGGCGTGGAGTTCCGGAACGGCGGGGGGAAGCTGGGGAACCATCCGTTCCCAGCCGGCCTCAATGATTGCATGGCTGGTCTGCAATGGACGTTCGATAACAAGGAGAAATTGGGTATTTCTCGCATCATCACCTCGGGCGAGTCGGGCGGCGGGAATCTAGCGCTTGCGATCTGCCTGAGAGCCAAAAGAGAAGGGAAGCTCAATCAGGTCGCGGGCGTCTATGCGCTATGTCCATATATCTACGGAGCGTGGGAGAAGCCGAACAAAGAACTGATCTCGCTACTAGAAAATGACGGCTACCTGATTGACGTCAAAACGACGCCGGTGCTGGCGGTGGCGTACGATCCGGAGCAGAAACATGGCGCGAATCCTCTAGCGTGGCCATATCAGGCGACGGTCGAGGAACTAAGAGGCTTGCCGCCGCATGTAATCTCGGTCAATGAGTTGGATCCGCTTCGCGACGAAGGGCTGGCGTATCATCGCCGACTGCGAGTAGCGGGCGTGCCAGGATACAGCAGAACGGTTAACGGGACGATTCACGCAGCGGATGTACTTTTCCCGAAGGTGATCCGGGAGGTATCGGACGCGACACTTCGGGATATCAAGGGATTCGCGGATTCGCTCTAGCCTCAACGCCCATCCTAAGCGACTGTCAACTCGGCGGGGCGACGTAAGCGTCGCCCGCCGGCGCGGCTGTGACTGGCAGGCGTCGGCGACGAGGATATTGCTTTCTGGTTCGCGGACGCTGCTCCGGTCTCGACTTGAAAAGATTAAGTGTGGGTAATTGTGCGGCGTAAGGGCCAGACTCGCTGGATGATGGCGAACATAAAGGCCGTAGTAATACCGAATAGGATGATTCCATTCAGCGCCTCCAGCGCCCCCATCATCTGCCAACGCTTTTCCAGATATAAATTCGCGTGCCCGAAGGTCGTCATCGCACCGATCGAATAGAGCATCGCCGAGTTGGCATCCGATAGTGCGCCGACGAGGCGAAACGCTACTGCCCAGATTACGCCCTCGATGCCGTGTAAGGCGGTCGCCAACAAGGCTGTGAGGCCGATGACACCGATGAACGAGTGCCTAAACTTGCGACCCTCAACTGATTCGCTCAGGAATTCTGCGATGAGGGAAAGGCCATAGACGTGGATCACGACGGTGATCACGATCAAGGGAACGCTGCAGAGCCAGCTCGTGATCCAGGCGCCTGGATGCGAAGGATTCATTTTCGGCGTTCTCCTTTCGATGCATTGATTTTGGCAGGCGAGGATTAGAGAGCGCAGGTATTACGAAAATGAAAACAAAACGAGCATGGAAAATCCAGCTAGCATTTGCAGCGGCATTGGCCCTCGTTGTTACAATCATCTGGACGTGCGATGCGGCGCTGGCAGCTAGCGCGAGTGAGATCGACAGGAACGCAACGCAAGCGCTAACTACCCTTTATCAGACCACACCCGGCGCCGAGGCTTTGGCCGACAAGTCAAAAGCCATCCTCATCTTTCCGCGCATCGTCAAGGGTGGCTTTATCATAGCCGGCCAATATGGGGATGGTGCTTTGCGCAAAAGGGGCAGGACCGTCGGCTACTATCGTTCGATTGAGGCCTCGGTTGGGTTTCAGGCCGGTGCTCAGGCGTTCGGCTATGTGCTGTTTTTCATGGATAATGATTCACTCAGATATCTCAACAAGAGTGACGGTTGGGAACTCGGAACGGGACCGACGTTGGTCGTGCTGGACAAAGGCTTTGGGAAGAAACTGTCAACGACAACAATGCAAAAGGGAGTCTACGCTTTTATTTTCAATCAGAAAGGACTGATGGGCGGGATCGGAATCCAAGGCTCAAAGATCACGAGGATTCATCCGGACTAATAAATCGGATAACGCGCAGGTGCTTGTTTGTCAGTTGCAGAGAGGTATCCGGCGCGAGAATCCGGAACATCAAAGGACTCGCGATCTCTCTCTAGCGTCATATTACCGAGAGCCGAGCTTACTTCTTCTTGGCTGCCTGTTGAGTTCGCGCTTCGGTTCGCGCAACGGGCAGTTGTGGTAAATCACCCCGCTTTCTCTCTTCTTTAGTCTCGGCACAGGTGGGCGACTAATGTGGCAATACTCTGTAGCAAGCCCAGATTGCTGCAAATGCGTCGAAAAATGCGAACAGTAGTCCAGGGGTGATGCTTTCCATGCCGACACTTCCACCCGGCACCATCGCTCTAAATTTTAAACTTACCAGTGGCGCCAACCAAAAACAGGCGACAACCGAGATAGATACTGAGAAGGAA
>DATKPK010000210.1:0-4783 GCA_035524095.1 Binataceae bacterium (SeqCode)
GATCGTCCCAATCCCGAACTCGTATTCCCTGCGAATCTGCTCGAACAGCTCCACCTTTGCCCTCCGCTCCATCCCAGCCTCCCGCCTGTTCGGCAGTCTGCTGGGTTAGTCGGGGTGGGGCCAATTTACAGTATCGAAAAGGGCCGTTGTACGGTATCGAAATCACAAGCCCAAATAGTTGCAGGGATTGACCGCCAAGCGCTTTCGTGGCACAGCCGAATCTCATTGCAAGTGGACGCATCTTCCACTGCGAACGCCTGGAGCACTTCCGCTGGCATTTTCGCGGGAAGCTTCAATAGTCTGCTAAAACTGCGATAAGCTTTTCGTTGTCCTGCCGGGTTCGGATACCGAACCTGTAAAACCCCAGTCCGCATCCAGGAAGCGTACTGAGGTCGCGGGCGATGATTCCCGCGCTGAGCAGGTGGCGGGCTAAGTCACCATGGCGTTTTTCACTCTGTACTTCCGCCATGATGAAATTCGCTGACGATGAAAACACGCGAAACTTCGCCGAGCGATTTAGTCCATCTTCAATTCTGCGCCGCTCGGTCACGACCAGGTCCCGAGTCGCGCTAGCGTAATTCTTTGATGCTCTGAGGCAAGCAAGCCCCACGGCTTCCGCTGCGACGTTCACGGACCATGGCTCGATCGCGTCACGCAACATTTCAACGACTCGCGCATCACCAACCAGATAGCCCAGGCGCAAGCCAGCGATCGCATAAATCTTCGTCAGTGATCGGAGCACCAGCAACTTTGCAGAAGAAGCGGCTAGATGAACGAGAGAGCGCGAATCGTCAGCGAACTCGATAAATGCTTCGTCGAAGACGCACCATGCTCCGTACTGATGGCACTGCGCAGCTATCTCGGCTGCCTCTTCGACGCTGATTAAGGTGCCGGTGGGACTGTTGGGTCTACCAAGGAAGATGCCGTCCGCACCGGAGCGAAGCGCGGCATGAACATTGCGCTGGTCAAGGCGAAAACCGTTCCAGCTCCGCGTCAAAAGCGGTAGAGGTTCTGAGCCCGCCGAGACCAACGCATTGGCGATTTCACTAAAGGTCGGAATGACCACGCGAGGAGAGCGCAACTTGAGGACACGGGCGAGAAGATAGATTAGTTGCGTACTGCCGTTAGCGGCGAGAATGCATTCGGAATCGATCTTAAGACTATCTGCAATAGATGCTTCGAGGGCGCGCGGGTAAGGCGGCGGATAGCTAGAAATGAGTATCACTGCCTTGTTGTATGCCTCTATTGCTTCCGGAGGCGGCCCGAGCGGATTAAGGTTTGCGCTGAAGTCTAGCAACCCTTCGCGATCAGCGCCGCCATGAAAGCGATCGACTGCGAGCCGTTGACCCGTGTAGATCTTTGGCATCATTTCCGCCATCACGCTCTGAAAATGGTTCCTCTCAATAAGAGCATAAGGACCAATGCAATCGCGCTTGCGACCCACATAATGATGCGAGCAGAACGAAGCGCGTCGAGGTCGAGCGGCACTTCCGAAAGGCCGAGAGATGGATGGCGAACCAGTTCGCCCGCATAAAATGCGTCACCGCCCAGTTCAATTCCTAGTGCGCCCGCCATCGCCGCCTCAGGATAACCGGCGTTGGGACTCTCGTGTTTACTGCCATCGGCCAATAACGTCCTGATACTCTTACTCATACGACCCGTCACGAATCCTGCGGCGAGTCCGATTGATATGGCTGTCAGGCGCGACGGCACTAGATTCACGAGATCGTCGAGACGGGCTGCGACGCGCCCGAAGTAGAGATACCGGCTGTTCGTATAGCCGATCATCGAATCGAGTGTATTGATCGCCTTATAAGTAATCGCGCCGACTGGCCCAGCTACAACCAAAAAAAGGAGCGGCGCGATAATGCCGTCGCTGGAATTCTCGGCGACCGATTCGATCGCGGCCCGAATTAGCCCAAGGCGATCCAGTGTTAGAGCATCTCGGCCGGCCAGATCGCGGATTGACTGACGGGCGGAATCTTCGTCGCTGACGCGCAAATAGTGTTCGACCTTCTGCGCCGCGTCATCAAGGCCACGAGCGGCGATCGTTGTCCACGCGATCAGAACAGCCGCGAGTATCCCTATGTAGAAACTAAACAGCTGACTGGCTGCAATTACAGCCCAGGTGGTTAGACCAGCAAGCAGGATAACGGCCATGGCGAGGAGCGCGCCACGGATCAGATCGCCCCCTGCGGTATTATTGTGAAGATATTGGTCGCCAGCCTCGATTGCCCGGCCAATTATTCGAACCGGATGCGGAAGCCACGCCGGGTCGCCGCAGCTCGCATCCAAGGCCACAACGACAATGATCAGGCCGGCCGGGAGATGAAATGCGTAGTTCAACGAACCAATCGCTCGGGATTGATTCCTATAAGTTCTGCGATCACAGAGGTTTTAAGGTGTCCTCGCAGCAATTGCGCAAAGCGATCGTAGGCATTAGCACGAACTGTGGGCTCGTCTTCGTTTGCTATGATGGCGAGCGGTGCAAGACCCTTGCGTTTACGGATTTGGTTCAGGAAGTGCCGGCGGAATTCAGGCGCGTCGAAGAGTCCATGAATTGAAGTACCAACCAGTCCGTCGTCCAAGATGCCTTCGAATTCATCATGCGGCAGGCCGGCTCGGGTGCGAATTCTGAACAGTCTATTGCCACTGCAAGTTATAATACATCCGCAGTGAATCTCGTATCCTGATATCGGCAAACCCGAGGCAATATGGATTCCGTCCACTTGCGAAGTGACTTTTTCTTTTTCGAAGACCGTTCTGAGATCCAGCAGCCCAAGGCCGTTGACTGTACTGACGTCACTTTCGATATGCTCCGGGTCCTCGATGCCGCGGCCCATCATTTGATATCCGCCACAAATTCCGACTACGGACCCGCCGGCCGCATAATGAGCTGCAATAAACTTGTCCCAGCCCCTGGCTCGCAACCAGGCAAGATCGGTAATGGTACTTTTGGTACCGGGAAGGCAGATAACGTCAAATGGAGTGGCGGGGTCGGGATGCTCGACGTATTGAAGCGAAACGTCCGGCTCGCGCAGGAACGGTTCGAAGTCCGTATAGTTCGAGATTCGCGGGAATACGAGCACCCCGATCGATACTTGGCGATCGATTGACGGCTGTGTGCCAGACCTCAGCCCAGCGCCGTCCTCTTCCGGGATCTCCAGATTACCGGCATGCGGCAAAACTCCGAGGACGGGCACGCCAGTACGTTGCTCGATGATTTCCAAGCCGCTCTCCAACAGGGTGAGATCGCCGCGAAACTTATTAATAATGAGTCCTTTGACCCGCTGTCGCTCTGCTGGCGATAACAGAGCAATGGTTCCGACTAACGAAGCCAGGACCCCTCCTTTATCTATGTCGGCGACGATTAACACGGGAGCATCGGCGAGCTCGGCCACGGGCCAGTTGACCACGTCCCGGTCGCGCAGGTTGACCTCAGCCGCACCGCCGGCCCCTTCGATTACGACCAATTCGAATTGCTCAGCAAGCCTTTCATAGCATCGAACTATTTCGGGCCATGCTTGCTCCCGATATCTACTATAATCGCGCGTGGTCATCCGGAAGCGAGCGTAACCACGAATAACCACTTGGCAGCCTCGTTCGCTTTCCGGTTTGAGCAAAACTGGATTCATTTCAACGGTCGGTTCCAGGCCACACGCTTCCGCTTGCACGGCCTGAGCCCTGCCGATTTCGCCACCAGCCAGGCAGACCGCTGCATTGTTCGACATATTCTGAGACTTGAATGGCGCGACGCGTATCCCGGCGTCAGCAAAGAGCTTGCACAGCCCGGTGACGACGACGCTTTTGCCCACGTCGGAAGCCGTTCCCATAACCATCAAGCTGCGTGCGCTCATAACAGTCCTCAAAAATCCAAGCCGATCCGGCCTTTCTCGCCTAGATTTAGAGTCGATGGGGTCACGTTTGCGAGAAGATCGAGCACGGTACCTACGACGGATTCAATACTATCACGAGGCGTCTGAACAATACGGATGGCTCCCAGCTGCTTAGCGGCCTCACGTGTGCGAACACCGATCGCAACGGTTGGCAGGTCGCGCAACGATTGCGCGCACGGGCAACTCAAGATCGAACGTCCGGCACTGCCGGAGTGTCGTGAGAATCAACTCGTCGAGCTCGAAGAACTGAGTGGAGGTGACCCTCGTCACATTTGCGCGACCGTCGTGCGAAATATGTAACCGAACAACGGGAATAGAGCCGCAACACGCAGGCTTTTGTTGGTGTCCCCGACGGGATTTGAACCCGTGTTACCGACGTGAAAGGCCGGTCGGGCCGTCTACAGCTAGCTACGCCGACCTCTCATAGCATTCGACGGATCGCTCTCAAACCCTTCTTACACGGGCACTTTGCCGGGGTGCCTGCCGAGGATGAGTGTAGCAGATAGGGTACGGCTGTGAAGCCCCGTGTGTCCCAAATTTGCCCCAGCAATTTTCCTCTTAGGCCAGATAAGGCACGCCAGCAAACGTGCTCGCAGCATCGAACAAAATTGACTCATGTAGTTGATACAGAGATGAACAACCAGTCTCAGGACAGGAAATGAGCGGGTCGTGTCGAACCGCTTCCGACCGCTTACGCTCATCTTACTGAAATGGACGTTATTGATGCTTTCCAATTCCGAGATCAGCTGTCAACGCCGAACTGAATTGTCACTCTTTCGCCGATTACGGATGTCCCTCATTTAGCGAACTCTTTGGTTTCTCGCGCCCGATATGATGCGTGGTGGCGCGAGGATTTTACGCGGTACCTCCATTGGATGATTTCGGCG
>DATKPK010000211.1:0-11567 GCA_035524095.1 Binataceae bacterium (SeqCode)
GCACCTGCCTCGCTGCATCGCCGATCTTAAGCAGCACCACGTCGCGATCGACGATCCGCACCAGCCTCCCATCCGGATCGATCGGCGCCGTCCGGTCCAGATTGCGATTGGTTGCTATAGGCACATAGAAGGCGCCGAGCGTATGCAGTGCCCGCAGGACCGACGACAGGAAATCGTATCTCACTGTCATTGCAGACGCGCTATCGGCTGACCATTGTGCAGCCTCCTGGAGCGCAACCAAGTCTGGCGCTTCAGCCGCGATCACTTCCGCGATCCGGCCGGCGCGTTGCTCGATTTCACTCGCTTGGACTTGTTCCCACGCCGCGGCTGCCGCGGCGACCATATCGGCTTCTGACTTGGCGATGAAGATCGGTGCGAGCTCCGCGCCCAGATACAGATTCTGCGTCATCACGGTCACTATCGACCGCTGTTCTGAACCTCCGCTCGGCCGCTTCATCTGACGATGGCGGTAGCTGCTAGGGAGCCGGTCTACCGCGCCAAATCAGTGCCTACGCCATTCCCGGCGGATCGACGAATACCGCCGCCGCCAGTACCGTCGTCCACAGCCCGTCGCGATCGCCAATCGCTGACTGCGTGATATTGCGGGTCGTGACGATCTTGTCCGACATCCGCCAGATATCTTTGCGCTCGTCGTAACTCACGTTGGGATCGAACTCGACCCCCAGGATCGTCGCTAGCATCGTCGCTGCCAGGTCCTCGGCGTAGTTGCCCGCCTTCTCGTCGGTCTCGCCAAAGCTTTTATGCTCCGAAAGATATCCGTACTGGTTCCGATCAGCCGGAATTGCCAGTCCCACTGACGTCGCCAGCAGCCGATGCGGCTCGTTGGTCGCGTTGTCGTACATCACTGTGTAGACAACCTGGCCCGGACTCAACGACTTGAGCCCCTCCTGAATAGGAATCACCTTGCATCCCGGCGGGAAGATCGAGCTCACACGCACCAGGTTGAACTCCGCGATTCGGGCGTCGCGCAGCGCCAGCTCAAACGATGTCAGCTTCTCCTTGTGCTTCCCCACGCCCTTAGTCAGAAAAATCGCTTTGCCGATAGGACCCATGCTTGTCTCCGCTGCAATTGCGCTCGTTACGGTGTCACAGTTTTCCCGCCGAAGCCCCCCAAGTCCAGCGTTATGCCACCGCATCCCATCCAGTTTACGTTAACGCTGGATTACATCGATATCTGCGCGGCGATTTCCATCGCCACCGTGCCTTTTGGAGCCAGATTGACTGCCTCCTTTCTTCTCCGCTTAGGCGACTCTACCCGCTCCCTCTGAGCTACAACCCTTCATCTGATTCGAACGACCTCACACCCGGTGCTGCCCCTCGCGCGATCCGGCGGCGCCGGTCAGTCCGCCTGCGCAATCTGGATTCGTGGCTATAATGAAATGTTATGTCTATGTTGTCAGACGAACAGCTCTTTGACGCCTATTCCGAAGCAGTAATCCATGCGGTTGAGCTTGTCAGTCCCGCCGTCGTCAACATCGAAGCTCGCCGCCGCGCCACCGACAGCCATGGCCACAGTAATGGTGCTCACACCGGTTCGGGCTTCTGTTTTACGCCCGACGGCTACGTCCTCACCAACAGCCATGTCGTCCATGGCACTGATTCGATTAACGTCACCCTCACCGACGGCCGCCGTCTCCGCGGCGATTTGATTGGCGACGATCCCGATACCGACCTCGCCGTCATCCGCGTCGCCGCCAACGACCTCTCGCCCGCAACTTTGGGTGATTCTCAGCAGATCCGCGTCGGCCAGCTCGCGATCGCTATAGGCAGCCCCCTCGGCTATCAATCCTCGGTAACGGCAGGCATCGTCAGCGCCCTCGGCCGCTCCTTGCGTGCCCAATCCGGTGGCCTCATCGATAACGTCATCCAGACCGACGCTGCCTTGAACCCGGGCAATTCCGGCGGACCATTGGTTAGCTCTCGCGGCGAGGTCATCGGCGTCAACACTGCCACTATCGTTCCGGCTCAAGGCCTCTGCTTCGCGATTGCTGTCAATACCGCGAAACTGGTCGCGAGCCAGTTGATCACCCAGGGCCGCGTTGTCCGCGCCTACATCGGGATGGCCGCCCAGAATGTGCCTCTCTCAGCCCGCGTCGCGCGCTTCCATAAGCTGACACGACGCAGTGGTGTGCTCGCCGCGTCGGTCACGCCTGGTGGTCCTGCCGATCGCGCTGGACTTCGTGAGGGCGACGTTCTCGTCGGTTTCGCCGCCAGCCCGGTCGGCGGTATCGACGATCTCCAGCGTCTCTTGACCGGCGAACGAGTCGCCCAGCCCATCACCGTGACTGTGCTTCGAGGCCCCGAGAAGCTTAGCCTCGAGGTCGTACCCGAGTCGCGCCCGCCTCGTCCTGCCTGATTTTTCGCGCACCGCACGACGGCTCTCTCTTCTACTCGTCCCTGAGTAGCAAATTTCGCCCTCAATGAGCGTTGTGCGCTGCACCATCGTCGTGCAGCGCTGCTTCCGCAAGCTTCTATTTTGCACTGCCGCGACCCTTTAATTTGCAATACTCTTTCGCCGCGTTCTGCTAATTCTTCAATTATCTGTTGGATTTTTATACGGCATATTTTCTGCTCGATTGACGAATCATGCTGGACTTAATTTTTATCACGACTACCTTCGCGTTCTTCGCGATCGCGGTCCTTTACGTCAAAGGATGCACGCTCCTATGAGTACCGGTGAATTGATTATGGGCTTGATTATGGCGGTCGGCTTAACCGCCTACCTCGTCTACGCGATGCTGCGTCCAGAAAAATTCTAAGCAAAGCCTGAAGGTGGCCAAGTGCTCGCCAATATCATTATTCAATTAACTATATTTTCTCTGTTGGTGACGCTGCTTAGCGTCCCCCTCGGCCTCTATATGGCCAAGGTCTTCGCTGGCGAATCTACTTTCCTCGATCCTGTTATGAAGCCTCTCGAGCGCATCATCTACCGGATCTGTGGCGTCAACTCCGCCGACGAGCAAACCTGGACCGAATATGCCATCGCGATGCTGCTCTTCAGCGCCGTCGGTATGGTCCTTCTTTATCTAATCGAGCGTTTGCAGTTTTACCTGCCCTTCAATCCCCAGGCGATGACTGCCGTCGCACCCGATCTCGCCTTCAATACCGCCGCCAGTTTCACCACCAATACCAACTGGCAGGCCTACGCCGGCGAGACGACAATGAGCTACTTCACTCAGATGGCCGGGCTCGCCTTCCATAATTTCGTCTCGGCCGCCGCTGGTATCGCAGTTGCCGTCGCCGTAATCCGTGGCTTCGTGCGCCGGACCAGCAAAACTCTCGGCAATTTTTGGGTTGATCTGACCCGCACTATCCTATGGGTCCTGTTGCCCGCCTGCGTGATTCTGACCATCGTGCTGGTCTGGCAAGGCGTCCCGCAAAACTTGAGCGCCTATCACCAGGTCAAGACTGTCGAAGGCGCTCAACAGACTATCCCGGGCGGACCTGTGGCCTCGCAGGAGACGATCAAGGAACTCGGCACGAATGGCGGCGGCTTCTTCAACGCCAATTCGGCCCATCCCTACGAGAATCCGACGCCCCTCACGAACTTGATCGAAATGATCATGATTTTCGCTATCGGCGCCGGCCTCACCCATACCTTCGGCGCTATGGCCGGTGATCGCCGCCAGGGCTGGGCGCTCTTCGCGGTGATGGGCATCCTCTTTCTCGCCGGTGCCGTCGTCGCGATTGTCAGTGAACAACGCGGCAATCCCCAGTTCGCCGCGATGGGCATCAATCAGACCGCCAGCGCCAGCCAAAGCGGCGGCAACATGGAGGGTAAGGAAGTCCGCTTCGGCATCGTCGACTCCGCTATATGGGCCACCGCCACCACCGATACCTCATGCGGGGCTGTCAACTCGATGCACGATAGCTACACACCTCTTGGCGGCCTCGTCCCTCTGCTCGACATCCAGATCGGCGAAATCATTTTCGGCGGCGTCGGCTCGGGCCTCTACGGTATGCTCGTGATGGCCGTCCTTGCAGTCTTCATCGCCGGCCTGATGGTCGGTCGCACGCCCGAATATCTCGGCAAAAAGATCGAGGGCCGCGAGATGAAACTCGCGATGCTCTTCATTCTCATTTTTCCTGCCGTGATTTTGCTGCCCGCAGGTGTCGCCGTCGTCATCAAGCCCGGCCTTGCCGGTATCACTAATCCCGGCCCGCACGGCTTTACGCAAATCCTCTACGCCTACACGGAGGCCAGCGGTAATAACGGCTCAGCCTTCGGCGGCCTCAACGCAAACACGCCTTTCTACAACGTTACGCTCGCGATCGTGATGCTCTTCGGGCGCTTCATGATGAAGATCCCCGTGCTCGCGCTCGCCGGTTCGCTCGTCACTAAGCGCACCGTGCCGCCGAGCGCCGGTACTTTCCCCACTAACGGCGGTATCTTCGTCGTGCTCTTGATTGGCGTGATCCTGATTGTTGCAGCTCTGACCTTCTTTCCCGCCGACGCGCTGGGTCCGATCGTCGAGCATCTCGCGATGGTCAAGGGTCAGCTCTTCTAGCTCACTCTGCTGGCACTACTCTCAACCTATTGTACCAACGGCTTACTGACTAACGGACTTTCAGGCATTAGATACTATGGCTGCTGCAACGCCTCTGTGGCAAAAAGACATCGTAATGAACGCGCTCGGTGATTCGATGCGCAAATTTGATCCGCGCATCCAGGCGCGCAATCCCGTCATGTTCGTCGTCGAAGTGACTGCACTGGCGGTCACGGTTATTCTCTTTCGCGATTTCTTCAGTCCTGCCCACGCCCATCTCGCCGGCTTTGAACTTCAGATCGCTATATGGCTCTGGTTCACGGTCGCCTTTGCCAATTTCGCTGAAGCGATGGCCGAAGGACGCGGGAAAGCGCAAGCGGATAACTTGCGCAAGACTCGCACGGAGACTCAAGCCACTCTGCTCAAGGATGGTGCTGAGATCAGCGTGCCAGCTCCTTCCCTCCGACGCGGCGATATCGTCATCGTGCGTGCCAACGAAGTGATCCCCGGCGATGGCGAAGTTGTCGAAGGCGTCGCCGCCGTCAACGAATCAGCCATCACCGGCGAATCTGCACCCGTAATCCGCGAGAGCGGCGGTGATCGCAGCGCCGTCACCGGTGGCACCACCGTCATCTCCGATTGGATTAAAATTAAAATCACTGCCAATCCTGGCGAGACCTTCATGGATCGTATGATCGCCTTGGTCGAAGGTGCCTCACGCCAGAAAACCCCCAATGAGATTGCACTGAGTATTCTCCTCGCCGGACTGACTATCATCTTCATGCTGGTCTGCGTCAGCCTCTATCCCTTCGCGCTCTACGGCGGCACGCCGCTCTCATTGCCAGTTCTTGTCGCTCTCCTCGTCTGCCTGATCCCGACTACGATTGGCGGCCTGCTTTCGGCCATCGGTATCGCCGGCATGGATCGCCTCGTTCAGCACAACGTCCTTGCGATGTCCGGCCGTGCCGTCGAAGCGGCCGGCGACGTCGATACTCTCCTGCTGGACAAAACCGGCACGATTACCCTCGGCAATCGCATGGCCAGTGAATTCATTCCCGTCGGCAATGTAACCCCGGACGAACTCGCCGATGCCGCCCAGTTAGCCTCGCTCGCCGACGAGACCCCCGAAGGCCGCTCCATCGTCGTCCTCGCCAAGCGCGAATATAACTTGCGCGGGCGCGAGCTTGCCGAGAAGGACGTCACCTTCATTCCTTTCACTGCCCAGACCCGCATGAGCGGTGTCGATATCGAAGACCGCCTCATCCGCAAAGGCGCTGCCGAACAGGTTGCTCAATTCGTCCGTGACCACGGCGGGCAAGTGCCGCCCGAACTCAACGACGTCGTCACCCGTATTGCACGCGGCGGCGGCACACCTCTCGTCGTCGCCGATCGCGACCGCGCGCTCGGTGTCATATTCCTCAAGGATATGGTCAAGGAAGGCATCAAGGAGCGCTTCGCTCGCCTGCGCGCGATGGGCCTGCGCACGGTGATGATCACCGGTGACAACCCTCTCACCGCCGCCGCGATTGCCGCCGAAGCCGGTGTTGATGATTTCCGCGCCGAGGCCACTCCCGAGACCAAGCTGCGCCTCATCCGTGAGGAACAATCCGACGGTAAGCTCGTCGCCATGATTGGTGACGGCACCAACGACGCTCCGGCTCTCGCTCAGGCCGATGTCGGCATCGCGATGAACGCTGGTACGCAGGCAGCCCGCGAAGCCGGCAACATGATCGACCTTGACTCTAATCCTACGAAAATCATGGAAGTCGTGGAGATCGGTAAGCAATTACTCATCACCCGCGGCGCTCTGACCACCTTCTCAATCGCCAACGACGTCGCCAAATACTTCGCCATTATCCCTGCGATGTTCGTCCTCGGCTATCCCGAATTACAGCGCCTCAACATCATGCATCTCGCGACGCCCCAAAGCGCCATTCTCTCGGCAGTCATCTTCAATGCCTTGATTATCGTGGCGCTGATCCCGCTCGCTCTGCGCGGCGTCGCCTATCGCCCGCTCGGTGCCGCCGCGATTCTCAGCCGCAATCTGCTCATCTATGGCCTCGGCGGCGTGATCGTACCGTTCATCGGCATCAAGGCGATTGACGTTCTCGTTAGCATCTTCCATCTCGCCTGACGGAGTATCTGACTATGAACTTTTGGATTGCCATCAAAATGACGCTGGTCCTGACCGTCTTGACCGGCATAATTTATCCAATCGCTATGGTACTGCTATGTGGTACGTTCATGCCGTGGCAAGCTCAGGGAAGTTTCGTCACCCATAATGGTTCCGTGGTCGGTTCGGCTATCATCGGTCAGAACTTCAACAAGCCCGGCTATTTCCATCCGCGCCCTTCGGCTGCTGGTAACGGTTACGATGCCGATAACTCAGGCGGTTCGAATCTCGGCCCGACCAACAAAGTGTTGATCGATACCGTCCGCTCGCGTCTCAAGGATTTGCTCGAAACCAACCCGGGCACTACTGCCGATCAGGTTCCAATCGACCTCGTTACCGCCTCCGGCAGCGGCCTCGATCCCGATATCAGTCCCGCCGCCGCCGAATTTCAGGTCCCGCGCATCGCCAAGGCTCGCAACCTCAGCGAAGACGCGGTCCGGAGCGTCCTTGCCGCCAATACTTCGGGCCGCTGGCTGGGTCTGATCGGCGAACCCCGCGTCAATGTTCTGGCGGCTAACCTCGCCCTCGACGGTATGAAAACCCAGACCGCCTCCGCCCACTGAGCCACGTCTTCACCAAGGTGACTGCCGGAGCACATGGCCAAACCCACCAAACCCGAAGACGATCGCAAGCGGCCGGAGGATTTTCTTGAAAATGAGGTTCACACCAAAGGCAAGGCCGGTAGCCTCAAGATCTACATCGGCAGTGCCGCGGGCGTCGGTAAGACCTACCGGATGTTGCAGGAGGCCCATCAGCTCAAGCTCCACGGCCATGATGTAGCCATCGGTGTTATCGAAACCCACGGCCGCGTCGAAACCGTGGCCCAGGTCGGCGATCTCGAGCAAGTCCCGCTGCGCGAAATCTCCTATCGAGGCGTCATCCTCTATGAGATGGACCTCGACGGTATCCTCGCGCGCAACCCCGGAACCGTCATCGTCGATGAACTCGCGCATACTAACGCCCCCACTTCACGCCATCCCAAACGCTATCAGGACGTCGAGGAGATCGTCGCTCACGGCATCAACGTCATCACCGCTCTCAACATTCAGCATCTCGAAAGTCTCAATTCCACCGTCAAGCAAATCGCTGGAATTGATATTCGCGAGACCGTGCCCGATTCGTTCCTTGCTCAAGCCGACCAGATCGTCGCCGTCGATGTCACCGTCGAAGAGCTCCGCCAGCGCCTGCGCGAAGGCAAGATCTATCCGCACGATCGCGTGGAGGCCGCCCTCAAGAATTTCTTCAAGCAAAGCAATCTCTCCTCTTTACGCGAGCTCGCCCTGCGCGAAGTTGCGCGCGATCAAAGCCGCCAACGCGAAGAACTTGAGCAAATTAAGCGTGAAGGCGGACGCCGCGCCGCCGTCTCCGAGCGCCTGATGGTCTGCGTATCCTCAAATCCCAACGGCACCGGTGAAATCTTGCGTCGTGCAACGCGCATTGCAGGACGCCTCAATGCCGACCTTTACGCCGTGCATGTCGAAACCCCCGGCGAATCGGTGCAGAAAATCAGCACCTCTGATTTTCGCGTGCTTCTCGATAACATCAATCTAGCCGCCGACCTTGGCGCGGAAGTTGTCTGGCTAAAAGGCGCCGACGTTCTCAAGTGCCTATTGGATTTCGCCCACGAAAAAAAAATTACTCAAATCATCGTCGGCCGTACTCACTACAACTCGTGGAATCGCCTGTTGCGTAACTCTCTAACCAATCAGCTCATCGACCGAGCATCACACTTCGATGTCGTCGTTGTAAGTGAGGACGAAAAGCCATGAAACCGCCATCGCTGCGTTCGCGTATCCGCAACGGCGCGCTGATGATGCTGGTTCTCGTACTGGCTCTCGGCGCTCTGTCCGTCCCGACTATTCATCGGCTCGGCCATGCCATCAACCGCACTCTCTATCGCAACTATCTCAGTATCGAAGCCGCCGAGCAGATGCATTCCGCGCTCTACGCTATTCAGTTAGCGCAGTACGCTGGAAACCTCGCAGCCATACTGCCACCTAACAAAGATCGCTTCGATCACTGGCTCGATATCGAACTAGGCAACATCACTGAGGATGGTGAAGGCCCGCTCGCTAATTCGATTAAGCGCAACAGTGACGCCTTCTTCACCGAAATCCAAAAAAATCCCGGTCTGCCACCAGATCACTATAATCCGGAACTCGCCACCCTCCATCATCAGATCGAGGGCGTCACCCAGCTCAACGAAGAGGCGATGTTCCGCGCCGATAGCCGCTCCATTCAGATGGCCGATCGCCTCGCCACTGAGTTCGCCATCGGCCTTACTCTCGTTCTCCTGATAGGCACTGCGCTCGCTTCGACCATCGCCTGGAATATCGCCCGCCCCTTGCGCGAATTGACCGAACACCTGCGCAGCTTCAGTCTCCACGGTCCCGCCGGCCGCCTCGGTGAACAACCTCTCGGCGAACTCCAGGACGTTGCGCTCGAATTCAACCGGATGGCCGAACGCCTCGAGCAATTTGAGAAACTCAACGTCGATCGCATCGTCTACGAAAAAGCCAAGACCGAGGCCATCATCGAAAGCATCGAAGACGGCATCATCCTCATCGATCCGAAAGGCATTATCACCCACATCAATGAGATGGCGGCGATCGTCCTCGGCGTCGACGCCCGCGAGGCCCTCGGCAGCCCCTTCGCTGATCTCGACAGCAACCACCCGCATTACATGCGTGTCCGCGCCGCCCTCGATAGCATCGCCCATCAGGGCTCCGACGCAATGCGCGTCGAAGTCGACCTTCACGTCCGTGGCCGCGATCACACCTATCTCCTCAAGCCCGTGCCGCTCCATCAAGGCGAGGGCCAGTCCTTCGGCACGATCCTCATTCTCCAGGACATTACCTATCTGCGCGATAAGGACCGTGCACGTACCAACCTTGTCGCCACACTCTCTCATGAACTCAAGACCCCTCTGACCTCCCTCGCCCTGTCAGCCGAATTGCTCGCTCGCAGCAACCACAATCTCGACCATAAGCAGCGCGAATTGATTGACGCTATCAATGAGGATCTGCGCCGGATGCGCGCTCTCGCCAACGACCTCTTGAACCTTGCTCGCGGCGAGATGGCCGCTATCACCGTCCAAAGTGTCCCGCTCGACGTCGCCCCGCTGATTCATGCGGTCGTCCGCAGCTTCGCCCTCCAGGCCGAGCAAAAGAACATCGCCCTTAAGGAATTCGCCAATGGCGACCACATCACCGTCCGCGCCGACCCGGTGAAACTCTCGTGGGTCATTTCCAATTTAATCGCCAACGCATTGCGCTATACTCCTAGTGGCGGTGCGATCCAGGTTTCTTCCGCAGCCGGCCCCGACGGGTTGAGTCTGTGCGTTACCGATACCGGTCCTGGTGTGCCCCCGGAGTTACGTGATCATCTTTTCGAGCGCTTCGCCCAATGGAACGTCAATGGCGTCGCGCCCGGTTCAGCGGGTCTCGGCCTGGCCATCGCCAAGGAAATCGTCGAGGCCCACGGCGGCCGGATTTTCTGTGATAGTGCGGCCGAACGCGGCACCTGCTTCACTGTTGAATTACCCGCCATGCAAGGTGAGTCGTGGCTAGAATCCTGATCGTCGACGACGAAAAGAACATCCGCACCCATCTCGCGACGTTCCTCGAAAGCTGCCACTACCAGGTCCGCACCGCCGAATCCGCCCAGCAAGCGCTGATTCAGCTCGCCGGTGACGAGCCTTTTGATCTCGTCCTTACCGACTATCGGATGGCCGGTGTCAATGGTGTCGAATTGCTCGAACAGGCGCGCCGTCAGACCCCCGACGTCGCTTTCATTCTGATGACCGCCTACGCCACCATCGAAAACGCCGTCGAGGCGATGAAGGCGGGCGCCTTCGATTACCTGCCCAAACCCTTCTCGCTGCAACAGGTCCAGCACGTCGTCGAACGCGCTCTCGAAGTCCGCCGCCTCCGCGTCGAAAATCGCGTACTGCGCGAGACCATCGAGGATCGCCCTTTCCTCGAAACCCGCTCGCCCGCGATGCGCCGCCTGCTCGAGACCGCCGAACAAGCCGCGGCCAGCGACGCCACGATTCTCCTCACCGGTGAAAGCGGCACCGGTAAAAACGTTCTGGCACGCGAAATCCACCGCTGGAGCCAGCGCGCCGATCACCCCTTCGTCGTCGTTAATTGCACCACGCTCTCCGAGAATCTCCTTGAAAGCGAACTCTTCGGCCACATGCGCGGGGCCTTCACGGGCGCGGTCAAAGACAAGGCCGGACGCCTCGAAGCTGCCGATGGCGGTACCGTCTTCCTGGACGAAATTGCCGACCTCACCTCGCCGTTGCAGACTAAGTTCTTGCGCTTCATTCAGGAGCAGAGCTTCGAGCGTCTCGGCGGCGCCCTGACCATTCGCGTCGACGCCCGCATCATCGCCGCCTCCAACCGTGATCTCGAGGCCGAAGTCGCCGCCCATCATTTCCGTGACGATCTCTATTATCGCCTCAACGTCATCACGCTGCGCGTCGCACCCCTGCGCGAGCGCAAGGAAGATATTCTGCCGCTCGCCGACCGTCTCCTGCACGCCGCCACGCTTCGCAATCGCAAGTCCGAGATGAGCTTCTCCCCCGACGCCGCCGCCGCCATCGGCCGCTACCGATGGCCTGGGAATATCCGTGAATTGCGCAACGCCATCGAGCGCGCAGTCGTCCTCGCCAAGAGCAACGTTATCACGCCCGACTATCTGCCCGATTCGCTCTTCCGCGAATCCGCCACACCCGCGCCAATCACTGCTTCCACGCGCGCCAGCCTCGAGGAGGTCGAGCGCGATCACATCATCCGCGTCCTCGCCGATTCACTGACTCTCGAAGATGCCGCCGAAACCCTCGGCGTCGACGTCTCAACCCTCTGGCGCAAACGCAAACGCTA
>DATKPK010000212.1:0-3214 GCA_035524095.1 Binataceae bacterium (SeqCode)
GGCCCAGACCCGCCAGTGTCAGCGCGAGGAGCCACGCGCCGCTTCCACGGATGCGCCCTGGCCGCCGCGCAATCACGGATGGAAGGTCCATCGGACTATCGCAGCGCCGGGCTGCGCGAGTGTCAAGCCTATTCATAAGGACGTGAGTTGTCACCGAACGCCGCCACTTGCCGCCAGCTGATGGCTTGTGACCGGCGGCTTTTCGCCAATATGGAAGCTTCGTGCGGATTTCAGCAAGTCATGATCGGCTTGTGTCACCCGCAGATGCTGCCGCAGGTGTTCCATCCAAGTGTCGACGATCCAGTACTCGATGTAGCGTTCGGGTTGTGCGGCATCACAGAAGAGCGCCCAAAAGGTTGCGCCGTCCCGCCGGCGCATGACGCGAATTCTTTGCATTACCGCTTCGAATTCGGGGGCGGTAGCAGGCTTGATCAGATATTCAATCGCGATCAGCACCGGTCCCGCGTCATCATGAAGATGCTGTTTTATTTCGGGAATCGGGATTGGTACTTGATCGAGTTCAAGTTGGTCAGCTTGCTTGATCTTCCAACGCAGATTGGCGGCCGTGCTGAGCAGTAGGGCCGCCCCTGCGGCGTACATCGTCCATGGGATGCCGATCTTTTCCGCCAAGGCGCCCCAGCCGACGCTCATGATCGCAAGGCCGCCTTGAAGGACGATTTGATAAATTGCGAGGGCTCGCCCTTGCACCCATCGTGGCACCGCCAGTTGTGCCGCTACGTTGAGTTCAGCCATCAAAGCTACCCATGCACTGCCTCCGGCTGCCATCAACAAATAGGCGGACAGCACCGTACTCACATAGCCGAGTCCGATGGTCGTGGCGGCGAAGACGATCGTCGCATAAATGACGAGACCGTCTCGCGAGAGATGCTGCCGGATGCGTCTAAGCGCCGTCCCCCCGATTACCGCTCCAGCGCCGAATGCACCAAGCAAGCCACCGAAACCACCGGCAGTGAGGTGCAGTTGCTGGCGGGCGATTAGCGGTAGTGTGGCCCACATCGCGGCGCCACCAAGAATAAATACCCCCGTCCGAATCAGCACCGCGCGAAGCATCGGTGCATGCCTTACGTAGCGGATGCCAGCGCGCATCGCGCCGACAAAGCGCTCGGCCGGGAGTACTCCGGCGATGTGCTGACGCTTCCACCGATAGAGGACGACAATAACTCCAAGGAATGACAGCGCGTTCAGGATAAAATTGGTGCCCGCACCCACTAATGCGACGATCAGGCCGCCGAGGGCAGGGCCAATGGCACGTGCGAAATTAAAGTTGATGCCGCCGAGCGCAATTGCCGCTGGCAATTCGTTCCGGGTAACAACTTCGGGAATGATCGCCTGCCACGCTGGAGCGTTGAGCGCCGCGCCTATCCCCAAAGCGAAACTCAAAATCAGGAGAAGCATCGGCGTCGTCGTGTGAGCGAGCGTAAGCAGTCCCAGCGCGCCCGCCGCAACAAGCATCCAGGCTTGCGAAATAATCAACAGGCGGCGCCGGTCAACGACGTCAGCGAGCGCACCGGCCGGAAGTGCGAGCAGGAAAATCGGCAAGCTCGAGGCAGTCTGAATCAGCGATACCATCAGTGGTGATGGTGACAATGAGGTCATCAGCCACGACGCGCCTACGTTCTGCATCCACGTACCTATGTTGGATGCGAGAGAGGCGAGCCAAATCGCGCGAAACAGTGACTCGCGGAGCGGTGTCCACATCGAGTCGCGACCAGCCGTCGGGGGCAACTCGGTCGATCGCGGCCCTCCATACGCGGGGAAGCTAGCCATCAGGGAGATTTCGGCTTTTTTGATTAGACTTCAAAATGATTGCACGCGAAGGAGTTCGGCCGATTCACGTGGCGGCGCTCCGACTTCGTTGCCTCGATTCCACGCACGAATCGCCGTACGTTCGGTCCAAAATGAATCTTATTGATCGATGGCGGGAAAGCGAAGAGTCACTCGGACAGGTCCAACTCCCTGATTCTTAGTGGCCCGTCGCTGAGCTGGTTTGGCTATGTAGACCCGCTGCGGGCAGCGTCCAGCTGGCGCCGATTTGGCGTAGTACGATCCGATCTGATTGGCTACCAGCCGTCTTGATCAAGCGTTGAAGCGGCTCGTTGATTGGCTCTCGCGATAGCTTGAACGTGCCCCAATGAATCGGCACGAGGTACTGAGCTCCAGTTTGCTCGAACATCAACCACACTTGCTCGGGGTTAGCGTGATTCCAGATAAACGGGTTGTAGGCGCTGATCGAAAAGGCTGCCACTTCCAGCGGATCGCTGTGCAGAGCAGCGAAAAGGTCCGTAAAGGCGCTGTCGCAAGCGTAAAGCATCCGATGACCGTTGCGTTCCAGTACATAGCTGTTGAAGCCGTAGTCGGTGCCGTATGGTGGCCAGCGTTTACCCCAATGGCGTGCGCCCATCGCAGTAACCCGCAGGCCATCGACGCTGGTCGATTCGCCCCACTTGAGTTCGCGAACATCTTTGAACCCAAGCGGCCCGACTAATGCCCCGCATTTATCGCATGCAATAACCGTGGCGCTTCTGGGTAGTGCCTTAAACGACGGCAGATCAAGGTGATCCATGTGAGCATGCGTGATTAAGATAACCTGAATACTCTGTAGGCCCGACGGAGGCAGCGGCGGCGCGACCAACCGCCGCGGGCCTATGGTGAAGAGTGAATCGACCGCGAGGCCGATCCGGTTAAACAGTGTTGGATCGGTAATCACGCTAACGCCGAAATAGTTCATCAACAGTGTCGCGTGACCGAGATTGGCGATTGTAAGCTCGCCGTTGGGCCAACTCGACGGGTCAAGCGGCCTTCCCGGCTCCTGTGCCTTGGGATGATCATCAGGTGTGATCGCGCTATCCATACGAACATCAACCAACCAGGCGGCTCCCGTCGCCGTTAACAGCGCAACAACCGCTAATGCGGCTGCCGCTACCATCCATTTTGTCAGTTTAGCGTAGACGTGATGCCACCCCTTGCTCACGAACGCTTAACCGGGCACCGAGAAACATGGCAAGTGATCCACCAGCACGTAATCATAGATACGGCCATTCCAGTTGAAATTGCCAATCGGTGTGCCGAAGTTCGTCGTCAACGAGCGCAGACGGTCTTCTTCGACCGAATTCTGCGACTCGGCTGGCGCGTATGGCATGAAGACGGGCTGGCCGACCTCAAAGCTATTCGGGAGAGGCGGGCTGAAGTCGAG
>DATKPK010000213.1:0-6117 GCA_035524095.1 Binataceae bacterium (SeqCode)
CGGCAGGCACAGGCTCTCTGTCATTGCGCGCAGTTAGAACGATTGAGGAAAGAGCGACGTGTCGGTCAGGGCGACCAGACTTATTTGATCATAGCAGTCGAGCCGCTCTATAGACGACTGCCGAGTTCATCTGGCTTGGAACTCACGAAAAACATAAAGAGTCGGCAATTCTCAGGTTTCAGTGTCTTTAACAGCTTATAAGATGCTTAGGCGAGTAATTAATTATTGGCTTAGACGACTTGTATCGCTTCAATCTCGGCATTGAATGAATTGAGTGAGACTGGCGGAATTGAGATAATCTGGCTCGGTCTGCCAATTCGCCGCAAAGCGCGTGATTGAGTCGCCCTCGAATGGAATCGAGGAAGTCTTATATCGAAAGCCAACTAGAGCCGAAGCTTATGGGACTGGCTGACTAACTTCTCGTGTTTGAGCACCTGCGCGAAGATTGGCAAACCTACGAGCGCAATCCGTGGCGACAGGGCTTATGGGTTATGCTCGTGTATCGATTCGGCCGGTGGCGTTACTGTTTGACACCCCGGATTATCCGCGCGCCATTTTCGCTCTTGTACAAGATCCTGTTCGTAGTCATCCAGATCCTGACCGGAATCGAGTTACCATGCGAAGCAACGATTGGGCGCCGATTCAGGATCGATCATTTCGGAAGTATCATAGTCAGTGGCGATACCGTTTTTGGTGACGATGTAGTAATCCGTAACGGCGTTACGATTGGTTTGAGGCATACTGGAACTCGCGGCTCACCTGTGATCGGTAATCGCGTCGATATCGGCGCTGGCGCGAAAATTCTGGGTCCAGTTACTATCGGCGACGATGTAGCGATTGGAGCCAATGCAGTTGTAATCAGCGACGTCCCGGCTCAGTCTATTGCAGTTGGGATCCCGGCTCGGATTATCGCTCGCCGGGATAGCGTCGAAGCAGGGGTGCCCGAGGAATTGCTCCACTAGTTCTCAAGCAGAGAGCGGCCCGCTTGATTGAATCCACTTTGGCTCGACCAGCTTTAGCAGCGCTACCTTCAATGAGTCAGTTTTAGTCGTTTCCTTCAACACGCCGAAAGATCTGTCACGTTCTTTTGGACCGTTGATCCCGGTTGTGCCAGCTTACTGTAGGCCACACCGGGTCGATTGGTTCCCCTGTGCATTCGACAGTATCCGGCGCTAAACTATCGAATAAGGGCCGCTTCTTCGATGAACGCTTTTATATCTGTAATGAAGAAATGCATTTACGCTTGGCCAATCAGGCCGCAAACTGCGTTTGTTACTGACCCGATATCGAAGCAATGCGTCTCCTCAGTGAGTCTTCCAATAATCTAAACCACCAAATGTGATCCTGATGTCGAAGAGCTTCGCACGCCTGACGGATGATAAGCCGATCCTCTCTACGGTTGTGATTGGCCGCAATGAAGGCGAACGACTCGTTCGATGCCTGCAGTCGGTCATCGCGATGGAACAACCGCCAGGGGGGTCAGTCGAAATCATCTATGTGGATTCGGCCTCAACCGACGACAGTGTCGCGCGCGCGCGCCAACTTGGGGCAAACGTAATTCAAGTCAATCCCAAGCGCCCCTGCGCTTCAGTCGGACGCAATGCTGGATGGCGTGCTTCGCGCGCCGACAACGTACTGTTCCTCGATGGCGATACGATACTGGCGCGCGACTTTGTTGTTACTGCTTGGCCCCAATTCGACGACCCGAGCATCGCGGTCGTCTTTGGCAATCGCCGCGAAATCAAGATCAGGGATTCAATTTACAACCGCGTGCTGGACTTGGATTGGATCGCGCCGCCCGGTGGGATCAAATTCTGTGGCGGCGATGCATTAATTCGTCGAGCGGTCCTGGATCGGGTCAATGGCTATGACGAATCTCTGATCGCGGGCGAGGATGCCGAACTGTGCTATCGGATTCGCGCGCTGGGCTGCAAGATCGTGCACATAAGCCGCCACATGACCGGTCACGATTTGGCCATTCATCGGTTTTCGCAATACTGGCGCCGCTCGCTCCGTACCGGCTATGCCTACGCGGAAATTTCGCAAAAATTTCGACACAGCTCGACACCCGTTTGGTCGCGAGAGGCGCATCGTAATCTGTTCCACGGCGCCTTGATGGTGGCGATCGTTGTCGGATTTCCCATACTCAGCTTGGTTATTCATTCGGTGATCCCCATCGTGGCCGCGATCGCCATCACTGCGGCTCTGGCGATTAGGACCGCGATTAGGTCGCGGTGGAAATGCGCCGGCCTCGGCACTCGATTGGCATACGGCCTACACTCGCATCTGGGACAGATACCCATTTGGTTCGGCCAACTGAAGTATCAACTAAATCGTTGGAACGGCCGAACCGCTAAGCTGATTGAATATAAGTAGTACTCTACAGCCGCTGCAGCTGCTAACCTACTCTTAGCACTATGTCATCGGTTAGCGGCTGATGAATCGCGGGCGCGTGAAAGACTTGCGGATGTTGGCACGGGGTCTGGTCAGAACATGGTCATCGGTTCCCGTGTTGTTTCATCTCGTCCGCTTGTCTTGGTCAGGTGGTGGCAGACAAAGACTCAGTGCCTGAGGGGCGAGGCCTGCACGCTCGACGGTGTTAATTCGCACGTCATCTCCGAGGATTTGTGAGTTTTATTTCGTCATGCGTGGACTGCGTCGAGGATCCGGAATTCCCGCCTGCTATAAGACCCCGGCATCGATTGACAGTGTCCCATTCCCTGTGGCGCCATGGGCAAGCTCGTCGGCGCTTCCTCCAATGGAGCCGCCAGTAACCGACACCTACAAGAGATATAGCTATCACCGGCCGCCTTTATACCGTACGGGAAGTGATCGGATAGAGGGCAGGCGAAACCAGCCGAGATGGAAACGAGATGTTGCGGCAAAGGCGAGGCAAAACTCGCGGCTGCGCCTGCTAACAGCACACAAACCGATCCAAAGAGCTCTGCCAGCGCCTCGCTCACATAAAACTATCCAGGAGAGCAGAAATGCGGCACAGAGCGGTGCGTTAGATTTGAGGAAAGGCGGTAATCAATGGTAAAGTTGAGTAGAAAATGATTCACAAAGGCTATACAGAGTCGCTCTAGCTGGTTAAGATGGGAGAATTGGCTGCAGACAAGCAGGAAGCATCGGTGAGCTATGATTCTTATGGTAGGACATGGCTATAGAAGTCGGCGGAAGTTTTCACAGATGTCGCTACCCTCGGCGATCGTACCTCGCGCCTCTTGCTTGACTTTTGGTCTGGGCGGGACTGGTCCTTACGATTTGCGTAACACACGCAATCGATTCTCGCCTGTGGCCGGTCTAAGTCCTGGAAAATTTGCTAATTTGCACGATATCCGCGTTTCGCTCCGACTGCGACACTTTGGGAGGAACCTTTCTCGTTCATCAGCGGTCCCAGCAATCGGTCAGCCATTCAGGTACTGGATGAGCAATGCGGATTTGAGGAAATTACTCTTCTGACTCGGTCAGGCGGGATGCAAAACCGAGGAATGCGTCAGGGGTTCTATACGGTCTTGAAGGCCGGTGCGAAGACCTTCATAAGAGTTCCTGAAAACACAGAGATCGTTCCCCTTCAGGCATCCGGCACCGCGCCGGCGTTTTTCATCATCGATTCATTTCCATATTTTATCGACGTGGTTGAGCTCCTCGGACCGGAACAGCCGGTCATGAGCCTCATCGCTCACGAAGAGATGGTTATGGCCGGCCACTACACCATCGCCGAAGAAGCCGCCAGACACGTCCGAACGATCCTGAAATATCAACCTGCTGGTCCTTATATGCTAGGCGGTTGCAGCGCATCAGGCCTCGTCGCGTATGAGGCAGCTCAGCAATTGAGCGCTCTCGGCCGCGAGGTTGGCCTGCTGGTTTTGTTTGACATACCCAACCCCTATTACATGCGAGAATACTCTGCTGTCCGGATGAGTCTTAATAGCTATCGTGAAGACTTGCACCGATTGCGGGTAGGCGAGATTCCAGGATGGGTGGCGATGAAATTCCAAGGACTGATCAACCGCAAAGTAAATTGGCTTCAACATATTCTGCTCGGAGCTGATGGCCCAAAAGAGCTACTAACCCCATTAGAGGTTAGAATTCAGTTGGCGCGTAAGTATCGCCCGGCTCCTTACTCAGGCAAAGTTCTTTTGTTCAAGCGTTATCGGGAACTCCTGGGGCGTTATCTTGATCCGCAGTTCGGTTGGGGCGAGGTAGTACGCGGTGACTTGGACATTTGTCCGGTCGACGCAGTCGATCACCTCGAAATATTCAAGACCGAATCAGATCGCGCGACCGTGGCTCGAAAGCTGCGTCAGCGCTTTGATGAGACCATCCAGCTTCCTGATGCCGGAGCGGATAGAAATCCATCCCATCCAATGCAGGGTAGGACAAGCTGAAACCGCGTTTCACGCTACGCGTAGCATATAGGTGCGAGCCTCCCTTGCACCTCACAGTACTCTCGCGGCGATTCCGGTTTGACGAAGGTTTTTCGTCAGCGTCTCGGATACTCTGATATTCCTTCAATCCGAGCCGCTTCGAAAGCGTTCATCTCGATTAGGCAATTCTGCATGCCGCACGGCCACGCCACTATCGCTCTAGCGAGCCGCCGGCCGCGTCTGACATACTTGTTACTATTGAACGTGGCGAATGAAGGGACGATCCTTCTAGCGGGATTGCTACCGGCAGCACGCATAGTCGTAAGACGGTCCCGTGTCCGATCAGGCCCATCGAGGCTTCCGAACGGTCATTCGACGATGCTGGAAAACTACTTCGTCGATTTCGTTGGCGAAGATGCTCCTGCCATGATTGTAGGCGTGAGTAATTCCTTGAAGCGCGGATCTAAACTGAACGTCTGATATGGGCACAATCGATGTCATTATCGCGATTGTCAGCTACAGGTCTGCGGCGCTTACTATCGAATGCTTGCGCTCGATAGATGCCGAACGAGCAACGCCAGGCCTGAGTATCAGGGCGATCGTCGTCGACAACGACTCCGGAGACGCTCCCCAGATAGCTCAGTCTATTGCAGCAAATTCGTGGTCTTCATGGGTGACTCTTTTAACTGCACCACGCAATGGCGGCTTCGGCTACGGGAATAATCTAGCTATCCAGCACGCGTACGATGTCGGAAGGCCGGATTATTTCCACCTGCTAAACCCTGATACTCTCATTCGGAGAGGCGCTGTCGGCGCTTTAGCGCGCTTTCTCGAGGCACACCCCAAGGTTGGCATCGCGGGAAGCAGTTTTGAAAATGCCGACGGCACCGATTGGCCGATCGCATTTCGCTTCCCATCGATCCTGAGTGAGATTGAAAGCGGACTTCAGTTTGGGTTCGTCACACACATATTGCGCCGCTGGGCCGTCCCTGTCGAAATGGGCCAAAAGCCACAACCGATCGATTGGATACCCGGCGCGTCAATGATGGTCCGTCCTGCGGTTTTTGATTCAATCGGCGGTTTCGACGAAAACTATTTCCTTTACTTTGAAGAAACCGATTTCTGCTTTCGCGCCAAGAAAGCGGGATATGCGACCTGGTATGTGCCGGAGAGCCGGATCATGCATATCGTCGGACAAAGTACTAAAGTTACCGAGCGAGGTGTTCCGCGAAAGAGATTGCCGCCATACTGGTTTGAATCGCGGCGTCGATACTATGTGGCGAGTTATGGCGTCTACTATGCGGCAGCGGTTGATGTTACTGCGTTGCTTGCTTTAACGGTTGGCTCCTTGAAGCGCATCATACAGAGACGAAATGATCGCAGGTTACCTCATTTTATTCGCGATCTAGCGTATTTCAGTATCCTGAGATCAAAAAATCGCCAGCTCGCATCCACTAAACCGAACGTACCCTATTTTCTTGAAAAGTCGAATTTTGCCTGTACAAAGGTAGTTTCTTAGGACGGCGCGACCTAGCAATCCAATAGCTAATCTCTCACTCAAGACAAAGGTACTTGGGGCGTCGCGAACCTGCTTCGAGAACAATTGACCCGCGCATGAAAAGCAATCAGTCGAAACCCTGGAAAGGAATTATCTTGGCCGGTGGAGCGGGAACCCGGCTTTATCCCATAACCCGTGCGGTTTCCAAGCAGCTGGTGCCGATCTACGACAAGCCAATGATCTATTATC
>DATKPK010000214.1:0-10211 GCA_035524095.1 Binataceae bacterium (SeqCode)
GGACCAGTTGCTAGACCCTGACTTCCTACCTGAATGACCGCCGCCCCACGCTTGCTGCTCTACGCCATCGGGTCTAATGGTGCTAAAACTACCAACGGCGATTTTGCCGTGGAGATTGCTATGGTGCGCCGTGCCAAACCCATCCGTTCCGCTCTATTTGTTCCCGGTAACCGCGAGGACCGGATGCTCAAAGCGCCGCGCTTCGGCGCCGATGCCCTGATTCTCGACCTCGAGGACGCAGTTGCACTGCCCGACAAGCCATCCGCCCGCGGCACCGTCCGCAAGGCCGTCGAAGAGCTGGATAAAAGCGGCCAGACTGTCCTTGTCCGGGTCAACGACCTCGAAACTGAACTTACATGGGCCGATCTCGACGCCATCGTATGCAAAGAACTCTACTGCGTGATGCTACCGAAGGTCACCGGCCCCGAGGACGTCAAAAAAGTTGACGCGGTGCTCGAATTCCTTGAACGCAAACACGGCATCCCGGTCGGCTCGATCCTGATCGATCCCGTCCTCGAAACCGCGCAGGGGATGCGCCAAGCCTACGAAGTGGCGTTAGCCTCGCCGCGAGTCGCCCATCTCGGCGGCATCACTGGCAAAGACGGCGACATCGCGCGCGCCATCGGCTTCCAATGGACTCCCGAAGGCCACGAAGCTTTCTTCTACCTATCGAAGGTGCTGCTCGACGCCCGCGCTGCAAATGTCCCCTATCCGATCGGCGGCCGCGGATGGTGGGACATCACCGATCTCGGTGGCCTCCGCGAAGAAGCCGTCCGCACGCGCAACTTCGGCTACACGGGGATGCTTCTCATACACCCGTCGCACGTCGCCATTGTCAACGAGGTTTTCACTCCGACCAAAGAGCAAATCGCGCATTGGAAGGAATTGATCGCTGCGGTGGAGGAATGCGAGCGAAAGGGCCAATCGGTCGTGACCTTCAACGGCATGATGGTCGATACGGCTCACGTCAAAGTCGCTCAAGATCTGTTGAAATGGGCGTCAGAGCTCGGCGTCGCGTAGGGCCCGCGTTACGAGCCGAGCGCCGGCGGGTTCACCAGAGCGCACCTCGGACTTTCGAATCGCGCCGAAGAATTTGAAGCCCGCTATCGCGAGGCGGTAACCTAAAGGAACTCTGCGAAAACCGAATCGCCGAGTTCCAATCCGCGCTCGCTCAGTCTAATTCGCTCGTCGTCGCGAACCAGCAGGCCGCCATCGACGAGTCGCGCTGCACGACCGCCGAAAATCTCGTCAAAGCTACGCATGAAGCGCTGCTCAAATTCCGCAAGCCGAAAGCCGTCGATTAGTCGCAGATTCAAGAACACAAACTCCCCCGCCGCAATCGTCGTGTCGATCGTTTCGTTGCCCGCCTCGGCGTTTCCGTTGATGGCAGCAGCGATATAGCGTGCTGGCGACCGTTCATTCCACCATCGGCGGCCACCCGCCCCATCGCGTGCAAAACTATGCGCCCCGGCACCGATTCCGAGATAACTCTCCGCATGCCAATAAGTCAGGTTATGCTCGCACTCGCGCCCTGGCTTCGCGTAGTTGGAAATCTCGTACATCTCGAAGCCGCGCCGAGGCAATTCTTCTCGTACCGCGGCGTACATCGTAGCTTGGTCGTCATTCGGTAAGGGCTTGATTTTTCCGCGCCTCAATTCCGTATACAAGACCGTCCCTTCCTCGAAGGTCAGGTTGTATGCCGACACGTGATCCGGTTTGAGCGCGGCGACTTCTTCGATATCGTGCATTACATCGTCGACCGTCTGCCCCGGCACTGCAAAAATGAGGTCGAGATTCAGCCGCTCGAATCCCGCCCGATGCGCGAGCTGCGCTGCGATTCGCGTCTCCTCCGCACTATGTATCCGCCCGAGAAATTTCAACGTCTCAGGTTTGAATGACTGCGCTCCAAAACTCAGCCGATTCACCCCCACCGCGCGGAACCCACTGAGCTTCGCGAGATCGACCGTACCCGGATTCGCTTCCAGTGTTATCTCCGCCTCGGCCTCTATTCCGAATCGATCGACGGCTGCGTTCAGAATTTTTCCGATCGAGCCAGGACTGAAGAGCGATGGCGTTCCGCCACCGAAAAATATCGTTCTTATCTTCTCACCACTCCACTGCGAATCCCCCGCGCGACTCACCATCTCGGCGCACAGCGCCCTCGCATATTCCTCCTCAGGCCAACTCGCCGCTGCATGCGAATTGAAATCGCAGTATGGGCACTTCGACTGACAATAAGGAATATGAATATAGAGTGAGAAACTCATCAGATCATACCTGGGCGTAATCCGAGCATACCATTATTTCGCCTTTGCGCGCGCGCCGTTATACTTTTGACGAGCCGCAAAAAGGGGATTCCACCGTCGCAACTTCAACCAATCCAATCCCAGCCACGCAGACCGCGAGCGCGCCGCCCAAAAGCGCGAGCAGCATCACGCCCCACCTGCCGAACATGGCTGGGCTGGTCGCCGCCGGGATCCTTCTCAGCCGGATCGCTGGCCTGATTCGCGAGAGCATCTTTGCCCATTACCTCGGCAACTCAGCCGCCGCCGACGCCTTCAAAGCCAGCTTCCGCATCCCGAACATCCTGCAAAACCTCTTCGGCGAGGGCGTCCTCTCCGCCTCTTTTATCCCGGTTTACAGCCGTCTTCTGAGCGAGGGTGACGAAGAGACCGCCGACCTTGTCGCGTGGGCTGTCGGCGCGATGCTGGCCCTTGCCGTTTCGATCCTCGTTGCCGTTGGTGTACTCGCTGCACCCTACATGATCGACGCGATCGCCCCCGGTTTCCATGGCGACAAACGTGAGCTCACGATCCGTCTCGTACGGATTCTCTTCCCCGGCGCTGGACTTCTAGTGATTTCTGCCTGGTGTCTCGGCGTCCTCAACAGCCACCACCGCTTTTTCGCCGCCTATGCTGCTCCGGTCGCCTGGAACTTAGCGATTATCGCAACCCTCGTATGGTTTGGGCCGCGCAGTTCGCAGGATCATCTTGCCGCGATGGTTGCATGCGGCGCTGTTGCCGGCGCTTTCTTGCAAATTCTCGTGCAGCTCCCACAAACCCTTCCCCTCCTTGGACGTATGCGATTTCACTTCGCCCGCGTAAGCGATTCGCTGCGCGTCGTCTTTAATAACCTCCTGCCGGTAGTCGCTGGACGCGGCGTCGGCCAGGTCAGCGGCTATATCGACAATCTGCTGGCCAGCCTTCTCCCGACCGGCGCCGTCGCCGCGATCAACTACGCCCAAATCCTCTATCTGCTGCCGATCAGCCTCTTCGGGATGTCGGTCGCTGCCGCCGAACTTCCGATGATGTCCCGCGCGACTGCCGCCGGCAAAGAACGCACCACCGACGCTCTCCGCGTCCGCCTCAACTCCGGCCTGCGCCAAATCTCCTTCATGGTCGTGCCGTCGGCCGCCGCCTTTCTCTTCATAGGGGACGTCATCGTCGGCCTGATCTTCCAGTCCGGCAGATTCAGCCACGCCGACGCCCGCTACGTATGGGGCGTACTAGCCGGCTCCGCCGTCGGCCTCCTTGCCGCCACGATGGGCCGCCTCTACAACTCTTCCTTCTACGCCCTCTCCGACACGCGCACGCCGCTCAAATTCGCACTCATTCGCGTGACCCTGACGCTGATTCTGGGCTACCTCTTCGCGATTCAGTTGCCACCGCTTCTCGGCATCGCTTCCAAATGGGGCGTCGCCGGACTCACGACTTCAGCCGGGCTCGCCGCGTGGGTTGAATTCAGTCTGTTGCGTGCCAGCCTTAATCGTCGATTGGGATGGACGGGGTTGCCACGGCCCTATCTTGCGCGTCTGTGGCTGATGGCGCTGATCGCTTCTGCGGCTGCCCTCGCCGTCAAATTCTCGATTCACGCCGGTCCGCGACTGACCGCCCTGGCGGCAATTCCCGTCTACGGCGCGGTCTATTTGGGGATGGCCTACTGGATGGAGATTCCCGAACTTGATCGCCTCATCGGCTATGCTCGCGGCCGCCTTCGTGCGTGAGCATTCGAGAATCCACTCGACGCAGGTTTGGGCCAGCAGTTGGTCCGTAGCGCCAGTATCTCAAACCTTCGACTTAGCGCGTCTCTTCTGATTGCTGGCTGGCCGATTTGAAGCCGATGCCTTCCCGTCATCTCGCACCTGCGCGATTTTCGCGGTTGTGCTGTGTCCCTCCAGGATCGGCGCCAGCGTTACTCTCCCACCATAGGATTCAACGAAGCGTTGGCCGTCAACGACTTGGCCGGCGTAATCCTCGCCCTTGATCAAAATGTCGGGGCGCACCGTCCGGATAATTTTCTCGGCACGGGCGTCGTCGAACACCACCACATAATCGACCAGTTCGAGCGCCGCGAGCATCCGCGACCTATCAACCGCGCCATTGACGGGCCGCCCGGGTCCCTTGAGTTCGCGGACGCTGCGGTCGCTGTTCAATCCCACGACCAGCAAGTCACCTTGCCGCCGCGCATATCCAAGTAGTTGAAGATGTCCCGCGTGCAGCAGGTCAAAGCATCCATTGGTGAAAACGATCCGGCGCCCCTCACGCCGCGCACGCTCGAGTACGCCACTGATTTCGCCGGCCGATAAAATCTTGCGCTCGTAAGAATTATCCGGTGAGCGCAGCGCCAGTGCGATATCCTCGCGCGAGATGATCTCGGCGCCGACCCGTCCAACTTCGATTCCTGCCGCCAGGTTCGCAACCGTCGCCGCTGACGCGAAGCTCAAGCCCGCGATGATCAGGAAGCCAAAAAACGTGAGGACCACATCGCCCGCCGCCGTTACGTCATAAACATCCTTAGGCGCTGTCGGAACATAGGTATCGGTGCCGTCGGCCTCGGCGAGATACATCCCTTCGCGATCGAGTGTGATTAAGCAGGCCTTGAGTGCCAGCCTCTGCGTAAGTTTCTCCGCTGCCGCCCGCCATTCACCACGATCGCCGAGCCTCATTCCGGTCGCGACTTCGGTCTCGTAGCGATTCGGCGTTAGCGCGGTCGCGCCCTCATAAATTGAAAAATCTTCGGTTCGGCGGGGATCGACGATCACTGGAATCTTACGCCGATTCGCTCCCTCGATCAGCGCGCGCAGCAGTCCCCGCGTCAGCAAGCCTTTGTTGATATCGGAGACCAGCACGCCGTCGACCTGCTCGAGTTCGTCTTTCAGCCGTGCCTTGAGATTCCGTTCGAGCGACCCATTCAGCGGCGACGAATCCTCCTCATCCACGCGTAACAATTGCTGCGTGCCCCGATTCGCCGATTGGACCGAGCCTAGCATCCGTTCTTTGACGATGGTTGGCCGATCAGGATCAACCATCAGCGACTTGGTGACGATTCCCAAGTCGCGGAACATCTCCCGCAGAAGTCGTCCATGGCGATCGTCGCCGACCACACTCAAGGCTCGTGGCTGCGCTCCGAGCGCTCGCAGATTAGCCATCACGAAGCCGGCATTGCCTGGTTTTTCCTCACGGCGATTTACCTTGAGGACGGGGATCGGCGCTTCGGGCGATATCCGTTCAACATCACCCCATAGATAACGGTCGAGAATCACTTCGCCGGCCACCAGCACGCGCAGTGATTTGGTGTCAGGGATTTTCAGGGTAATGCCCGCCGCGTTCCGGGCCTCCGCTTTGATCAATCTCCGTCTCGCAGCCATCGCCAAAGATGATACGGAATCCGCAAGATATGTTTAAGCTGCCCCGCTTAGCTCCCAGCAGCGGGGCGTGCGGCCGTCGTTTCGGTTCTCTTTAGAGCTCAGCCGATTCGTCAAACACAACAGGAGTGCCGAAACAGCATCAATTAAGCTAGACTGAAGTCGGCATGAAGTGGACTACCGACAGGATTCGCCAATCATTTCTCGATTTTTTCGAGGCGCGCGGTCATTCGATCGTGCCCTCCGCCCCGTTGATACCAAAGGGTGACCCGACCCTCCTTTTCACTAACGCCGGGATGGTCCCGTTCAAGGACTACTTCCTGGGCATTCGGACTCCAGCTTCGCGTCGTGTGGCCGATTGCCAGAAATGCCTGCGCATCTCTGGGAAGCATAACGACCTCGAAGCAGTCGGCCGCGATAGCTATCACCATACTTTCTTCGAGATGCTTGGGAACTGGTCCTTCGGCGACTATTACAAGGCCGAGGCGATTCCATGGCACTGGGAACTAGTCACCAAGGTCTGGGATATACCATCCGAGAAGCTGTGGGCGACGGTATATAAAGACGACGACGAAGCATTTGGCATTTGGGAGAAGATTCCGGACCTGCCGCGCGGACGGATCCTGCGCTTTGGCGAAAAGGATAATTTCTGGGAGATGGGCGAGACTGGTCCATGCGGGCCTTGCTCGGAGATTCATATCGACCGCGGTGAGGAGGCCGCAAAGTTCTGCGATCATCCTGAGAAACCTTGCGGCGTCAACATCGACGGCTGCGCCCGCTTCATCGAGCTCGGCAATCTCGTTTTCATCCAGTACAACCGCGATGCTAGCGGCAAGCTGACGCCGCTGCCGATGCGCCACGTGGACACTGGCACCGGCCTCGAACGGGTAACGTCGGTGATGCAGAGCCTTGAGAGTGGTAGACTGCTCGGCAACTATAACATCGACTTATTCCAGACGATTATCGCTGCTATTCAAAAGAGCGTCTTGAGCATCGGCAACAGGGAGAAGTACAACGACAGCGGTTCAGAAGATGACGTCTCGTATCGGGCGATCGCCGACCATGCGCGCACGATCAGCTTTCTAATTGCGGACGGCATCTTGCCGGGTAATACCGACCGGGAATATGTGTTGCGGCGCCTGATACGCCGTTCGGCACGGCATGGCCGGCAGTTAGGCATCGAGCAACCCTTTCTCGCAGGAGTCGCAAATGCGGTCGGCGATGCGATGGGTAAGGCCTATCCTGAACTGCTCAGTAAGGCTTCGAAAATTCGCAAGGTTGTGACCGACGAAGAAACCCGTTTCGGCGAGACGCTGGATCGTGGCCTCGAACTGATCGATACAGAAATTGGCAGGCTGGAAGGCACGAGCAAGAACGTTTTGCCGGGCGAAGTTGCGTTCAAACTTTACGATACTTATGGCTTTCCGCTCGACCTGACAGAAGACGTTCTGCGTAATCGCGATTTCGTCGTCGATACGGCGGGGTTCGATCGTCTGATGGAGGAACAGCGCGAGCGTGGACGCGCCGCTCGAGTAAAGTCCGGAGATATTGGACTCTTGGGTGAAGAAGCAAATGCATATGCGAGCGTACCTTCGGGCGACCTCCAGCACGCATCATCTAAATTTGTAGGAGCTCACACCTACCGTTACGAGTCTGAAATCTCGGCATCTGTAGTTGACCTTCTGCCAGAACGCCCAATTAGAATCATCACCGCGGAAACTCCTTTCTATCCCGAGGGCGGCGGTCAAACCGGTGACCGCGGCATAATCGAGACTGAATCCGGCGCGCTCGCGGAGATCGTCGACACGCGGAAGCACAACGGCGCGATTCTCCACGTCGGGCGCATCCTGCGTGGTGAGCCGGGTGACTTTCAGCCGGGACAGCTGGTAAAGCTGCAAATCGATCGCGAGCGTCGTGACGCCGCGATGCTCAACCATTCGGCGACTCATATTCTCCATTACGCTCTGCGCGAGATTCTCGGCAATGAAGTTCATCAGGCGGGCTCGATGGTCGCGCCCGAGCGGCTGCGCTTCGATTTCAACCATCAGGGAGCGATAGGGGAAGGCGACCTGCGCACGATCGAGGAAGAGATCAACGCCCGCATCCGCGAGAATGCCGAGGTCACGGTCGAGGAGATGCCCTACGACGATGCCCTCAAGGCTGGAGCACTCGCATTCTTCGGCGATAAATACGGCGATGTTGTCCGTGTCGTGCGGATGGGCGATTTTTCGGTCGAACTATGCGGCGGCACGCATGTGAATCGCACCGGTGACGTCGGCTTGTTCAAGCTCGAAACGGAAGCTGGTGTGGCGGCTGGTGTGCGGCGCATTGAAGCCTACACCGGGCAGGGCGCCCTCGACGCGATTCGCCGCCGCGAGCAAATTTTAGAAAAGATCGGCGGTCATCTGGGAGCGCGAGACGCCGCCGCTCTAGATCGCCTGCAACGTTTGCTCGCTCGCGAAAAAGAACTCGAAAAGAAGCTGCGTGCACTCGAACAAAAGCTGGTGAACGGCGTGGGCGCGGCTGCTACAGACGAGCGCGTGCGCGACGTACACGGAGTGAAAGTCGTCACGCGCAAGGTCGACGGGGTCGAGGCGCGCGCACTTCGCGAGATGGCCGATCGCATGAGGCAAAAGTACGGCTCGGCGGTGGTCGCTCTGGGATCCGATCTTGGCGAGAACAAGGCGGCATTGCTTGTCGCGGTGACAGCCGATCTGGCTCGAAATATCAAAGCGGGAGACATTATTAAGCAGATCGCGCCGATCGTCGGCGGCACGGGCGGAGGACGCCCGGATTTCGCGCAAGCTGGCGGCCACGACCCGTCAAAACTTGATGAGGCGCTGGATCGGGTTGCCACCTTGGTCTAATTAAACCAGTGGATGTAAGTAGATTTAACTCTGACTTAATTGAACCTTAAGGCTTCAGGGGATTTAACACGCAGAACGAAAAGGGATACCATCGTTTTTCTAGATGGCCCAAATTGGTATCCCTAACGGCACCGTTGATGGTGGTTTGACGAGTTCAAGCGAACCAGTTACCGACCGGTCCGGCGATTCGCTGGAACTCCATTTCGACGACCATCGCTTCTTCACCGAACTCCTGGGTCAGCACGACCAGCATATCCGCACTATAGAGCAAGCGCTCGACGTCAAAATCGGCGTCAACGGCAGCACGCTCAAGATAGCGGGCGGACATGCCGAGCAGGCGCTGACCGGCAAGTTGCTCAGCGAGTTATATGATTTGCTGAAGCGCGGTTATCCGATCTATGCGGGCGATGTCGAATACGCGACGCGAATCGTCCGCGCCGATCGCAACGCCGACCTGAAAGACATCTTCCTCGATCAGGTCTATATCTCGGCGCACAAACGGATCATCTCGCCTAAGAGCGTCAATCAGAAGTTGTACGTCGAGGCGATCCGCACACACGATATCGTTTTCGGTGTCGGACCTGCGGGAACTGGTAAGACTTACCTCGCGATGGCGATGGCGCTCGCGGCTTTGATGAAGAATCAGGTTACGCGGATGGTGCTGTGCCGGCCGGCTGTCGAGGCGGGCGAAAAGCTCGGCTTTCTGCCAGGCGATCTCAACGAAAAGGTCAACCCGTATCTGCGCCCGCTCTACGACGCGCTGCACGATATGGTCGACTTTGATCGCGCCCGACGCATGCTCGAACGCGGAACTATAGAAGTGGCGCCATTGGCGTTCATGCGCGGACGTACGCTGAATGAGTCGTTCATCATCCTCGACGAGGCCCAGAACACCACGTCAGAGCAGATGAAGATGTTCCTGACGAGGTTGGGCTATGGCTCGAAAGCGGTGATTACCGGCGATATCACGCAAATTGATCTGCCGAGCGGCAAGCTCTCCGGCCTCAAAGAAGCGCGAACGGTCCTAGCAGAGACCCCCGGAATTCGTTTCATTCATTTCAACGAACGTGACGTTGTGCGTCATCGGCTGGTCCAGGCGATAATCACCGCCTACGAATCGTTCAACGGCGATCGCACCGAGCCGTTGCCCTTCGGCGCGCCGGTTACCTCCAAGCGCTAGCGCGCCATCCTGAGATGGCCGTGGAGGCGCGTGCGGCGGCGGAAGGGCGGCCATATCTGCAAAGTCTCAAACGTGAAGCGGCTAAGGTTCTTCATCTGCTCGGCCTCCAAGAACACGAGCTATCAGTTGTATTATGCGATGACGGCATGATCCGGCAGCTGAATCGCGACTTCCGCGATAAGGACAAGCCGACCGACGTCCTGTCGTTTGAGCAGGCAGGGGGGGCAATGATGCCGCCAGAAGCGGCACCGCAGCTCCTCGGCGACGTCGTAATCTCACTGGATACCGCCTCCTGGCAGGCGCTCGCCCTCGGGCAAAGCCTGCGCGAGCGCCTGCGCACGTTACTCATTCACGGTATCCTCCACCTGATTGGTTATGACCATGAGCGCTCGCCTGCCGAAGCGCGCCGGATGTTCGCGCGGGAGCGCGAACTTGCGGCGGTGCTGGATGGGCTGAATCCACCGACGCCTAAGCGACGAGTGTTGCCGACGGCGCCCCCTATCTTGTCGGGTACGGCGGA
>DATKPK010000215.1:0-8127 GCA_035524095.1 Binataceae bacterium (SeqCode)
CGGCCGCACTGCTCCCTGCCAGCGCCGAGAAGGTGCCGGTGCCCAGCTCCGAAAGTGAATGGCTGCGGCTGCAAAAACAATCCGAATCAATCGACACCAATGTAATGGCGCCAACCCCCGAGACCCCGTTGAATTCGCCAACCGCACTCACCGTCGTCCCGCCGCCCCCGGCGAACGCTTCCAATCCGCTTTTCACCGAGCCGTCGTTCAACGGGCAGCAGGCGGTTACGCCGCCTCCGCCTGGAACGCCGCGCCCCTCGCCGTATCAATAAACCCGTACTGCGGGGCCCTGCCGGTGCGAGGCTGCGAGCATCCGGCCCAAAACTCTTAGGGCGGCGGTTGGCGATCCTCAGACTAGGTAATCGCTGACGAAGCCGCTCACGCCTTTGAGCATCGCGAGAACTTCATTCCGGTCAATGCTGATGTTGCTTGAGCTTTCCGCCGCTCGCGTGAGCTCGATCCAATTCGCGATTCGCTTTGAAACCATCGTCGGGTAAACGCCACCCTGCCAGAGCTTCTGATTGATCGCTGCGGCGTCGTCCAAATCTTCACGAAACGAAATCTTGCGATTGCGCGCATTGCGGCGTAGCACGTCCTCGATAATCGCGCCCGCAGCCACCAATGCTGCCGTCAGATTGCCGCGCTCGGCCATCCGCCGCGCGATCGCGATCAAATCGTTGAAAATATCTGATGCGACCAGTTCCTCGACCCGTGCCACCCGTCCGAACGCGACATATTCGCGCACCGCACGCAGCACCGCTCGCCCCCGCACGACCGCACTCAAATACGGGCTGTCGCAGCAGAAGTCATATTCGCGGGTATAAGCGCTCTCCACTCCGAACGCCTCTTGCAGGAACACCACACACCCGACCCGCCATTCGCGAAAGGTGCCGGCATCGACAAACTCCTGGCGCGACTCCGAATGGTAGCGAGTATTCACCAACTCATCGGCCTGTTCTAGCAGCCGGGCGAGGCGATCCTTGACCTTATCGAGGCTAATCGTCATCGGCTTATTCGAGGGCAGATCGTTCATATCCTGATTCGAACCCAGCTGCTCATTCCGCTCAGCTCCGCTCGCGTTGCGGCCTTAGCTTAAAGGCGGCAGCGCCGATCGGGCAAGCCGTCTAACTCAGCCCCACTCACCTGATGATATGCCGGACGGTATCATTCCGATCAGGCAAATCGCCTCTAAGCAGCCGCACTCCAACTCGGATACTTCGGACTCACTGGGCTCTCGTACTTCTGTCCTTGCCGAATTGTTCCATCAGGCGAGCAATCCGGTGTCGCTCGAAGGTCTCAATCTTCCCGAAGTGCTCGATTGGACCGGCGCGGCGCTCAACCGCATTGACCGCGCTGTGTTTTTCACCGCGTTCCAGCAGCATCATGCGGTGCAATATTTCTATGAACCGTTTCTTGAAGCCTTCGACCCTGAGCTCCGCGAGCAACTCGGCGTCTGGTACACGCCGCACGAGGTCGTCCGCTACATGGTCGCGCGTGTCGATCGCGTTCTGCGCGAGGATCTCGAATTGCCCGACGGTCTCGCCGACCCGAACGTTTACATTCTAGACCCATGCTGCGGCACCGGCTCCTACCTCATCGAAGTCCTAAATCAAATCGCCGCGACGCTCCGCGCGAAAGGCGGCGATGCGCTCACCGCTCAGGAAATCAAACGCGCCGTGATGGGCCGGGGCTTCGGCTTCGAGCTTCTCCCCGCACCGTTCGTGGTCGCCCACTTGCAGATAAGTCTTTTGATGCAGCAGCTCGGAGCGCCTTTTTCGGAAACCAAAAAGGAGCGGGCCGCCGTCTATCTCACCAACGCCCTCACTGGCTGGGAACCACCCGACGGTTCGAAGCCTCAAATGCTGCTGGCCTTCCCCGAACTTCTCCGGGAGCGCGACGCCGCAGAGCGGGTTAAGCAGACCACTCCGATTCTCGTGATTCTAGGCAATCCGCCTTATAATGGGTTCGCCGGTGTCGCCATTGCAGAGGAACGTGACCTGTCAGAGGCCTACCGCACCACCAACCGCGCGCCCAAACCGCAAGGCTAGGGCCTGAATGATTCGTACGTCCGCTTCTACCGGATGGCCGAGCGGCGCATTGTTGAAAGGACCGGCAAAGGCATCGTCTGCTTCATCTCTCAAATTACTCCTGGCTCGATGGACTCTCATTTACCGGCATGCGCGAGCGCTATCTTCAACAGTTCGACCGTATCTGGATCGACTGCCTCAACGGCGACAAATATAAGACCGGCAAACTCACTCCTGAAGGGCAGTCCGACCCAAGTATTTTCTCCACCGAGTTTAACCGCGAAGGCATCCAGGTCGGAACTTCTATCTCCCTTCTCGTGCGCCGCTCACGATCCGTCAGCGCTGATACAATCCATTTCCGCGATCTCTGGGGCAAGGCGAAACGCCTTCAACTGATCGAAGAACCGGAAACTGGCGCGCAACCGAAATACCATAAGGTTGATCCCCGCGTGAGCTTGGGCTGCCCTTCCGGCCCTTGTTAGTCGCGACTAACTATTTGTCTTGGCCGCTCTTGCCAGAGCTTTTCCCATTCTCATTTCCGGGCGTAAAGACCAGCCGCGACGAATTGGTCATGGACATCGATCGCAATCGCCTGATCGAGCGGATGAAGCAATATTTCGATCCAGATCTTAGCGATGCTGAAATTCGCTCGTTCTTACGGCAATGACGGACGCGGCGCGATTCGATGCCCGAAAAACGCATCGATATCTCGTGCAGCGCGGCTTCAAGCCCGAAAATGTCGTGCGCTACTGTTATCGCCCGTTCGATAATCGTTGGCTTTTATTGGGAGCCTGAAACGAAGCTTCTCGACGAGAAGCGTCCCGGTTACTTCCCCCACATCTTTGAAGGCAACATTTGGTTGGCAGGCGTCCAGCAAAACCGTAAGAGCTTCGAACCACCAGTAATCACCAGTAAACTTTGTTCACTTCACATCATCGAGCGCGGCGCGAATCTCTTTCCTGCCTTCCTTCATGTGCCAACGCTCGACTCGTAGCGGCAACCCAATCTTTCACGTAACGCTCTGGCGTTCTTGCGTCATCAGGCTCTCCGCAGAAACGGCTTGGAAATCTTGTTTCATCATCTCGTCGCGATTCTATATTTGCCACTTTATGCTAAGTCTAATGCCACTGCCCTGCAGCAGGATTGGCCTCGCATCCCGCTTCCCAGTTCCAAAGAACAACTAATCCATTCCGCTGAACTCGGCCGCCAAATAGCTAGCCTCTTCGACACGGATAACCCCGTCGCTCATGTCACCACAGGTACCGTCGGCCCTGAACTCGCTGCCATCGCAATCGTCTCTCGTTCCGGCGGCGGCGCATTAAATCCCGACGCGGGCGACCTTGATGTGACTGCCGGATGGGGCCACTCGGGTACTGGCGGCGCGGTTATGCCCGGTCGTGGCAGAGCCATCGAAGGCGACTACAGCGCGCAGGAGCGCGAAAGCATTCTTCGAGCTGCATCGGCACTTGGCCTGTCTGATGAAAAGGCGCTCTCGTTACTCGGCGGCCACAGGTTCGACGTCTATCTGAACAACTTCGCCTACTGGAAAAACCTCCCGGCCCGCGTCTGGGAATACCGCGTTGGCGGCTATCAGGTGATCAAGAAGTGGCTCAGCTACCGCGAGCGCGGGATTCTCGGTCGCAGTTTGACGATTGACAAGACGCATTACGTCACGGCGATGGCGCGCCGCATCGCCGCCATCCTGCTTCTCCAATCTCAACTCGACACCAACTACCAGACCGTTACTCAGTCAACCTATCCATGGCCAAGTTCAAACGGTGCTTTGTCCGACAACCCATCCCCCACACCACGCTGATTCCATCTCGTCAAGGATGAAATCCTTCACCTTTCGTTGTCGCAATCACCAATCCTGTTGATGCTGTTTCAGTATCGCGCGTTTCACCCGCCTTTTCTTAAAACACCAACTCTGCAACGGATGTTTCACGTGAAACATCCGTTGCAATCCATAGCCTAGACTTTTTCGGCTAATGCATCTTCGCCGCACACTACCCACCACTGCGGCGACCTATTTCTGCGATCGATGTTTCACGTGAAACATCGATCGCACCCTCAACTGCAAGGCCCTGCCACAAGCCTGTTAACCTCCCACCCGGTAATCCATCGACCTATTGGTCCATACCGCCCTTGGCCTATCCCTGTTTGCGGTATAATTTGACCACTCGGCGCCGCCGTTAGGCGGTAGTCGGGCAAGCGCGAATCCCACGCGGGAATTCACGGAACTTCGAGGAGCGAGGTTTGGCGATGGCATCTTCGTTTACGGCTGAACTCAAACGCAAAACTGTATCGGCGGATCAGGCGGTAGCAACCGTCTCCTCCGGCAACTGGATCGATTATGGCTTCGGTATCGCCCAGCCCGACCTCCTCGACCAGGCGCTTGCGGCGCGCATCAGTCGCCTCGAAAACGTGAAGCTGCGCGGCACCCTGGCGCTGCGTCCCCGGGCGGTCATCGAGGCCGACCCCGATTCACGCCACATCGCCTATTATTCCTGGTATTTTTCCGGCCTCGAGCGGCGGATGCACGATCGCGGCCTCTGTCATCATATCCCGATGAACTTTGGCGAAGCCCCTGACTACTATCGGCGCTTCGTCGATGTTGACGTCGCGATGTTCAAAGCCGCTCCTATGGACGAGCATGGCTTTTTCAACTTCGGCGGCGCGATCAGCTACGAGAAGGCGCTGACCGAAAAAGCTCGCTGTGTCATCGTCGAAACTGACGCGAGTACGCCTTACGTCTTCGGCGTCGAAAACGGTGTTCATATCAGTGCGGTTGACTATGTAGTCGATGGTGGCATGGGCAGCATGCCGGAATTGAAAAATCCACCCGCCGGCCCCGTCGAGCGCCGCGTCGCCGAATTGATTGCGGCTGAAATCGCCGACGGCGCCTGCCTGCAAATTGGTATTGGCGCGATGCCCAATGCGGTATGCGAATTACTAGTCGATTCTCCAATCAAAGATCTCGGCGTGCATACTGAGATGTTTGTCGACTCGCTGATGAGTCTCTATCAATCCGGCAAAGTCACCGGCGCGCATAAGGCCCTTGACCGTTATCAGATGGCGTACTGTTTTGCGGCAGGGTCCGCCGAACTGTATCGTTTTCTCGACCGCAATCCCGCATGCTTTGGCGGCCCGGTTGACTATACCAACTTGCCCCATCGGATTATGCAAAACGATAAGGCAGTAGCTATTTGCAATGCTGCCCAGATTGACCTGACTGGTCAGGTTTGCGCCGAAACCGCCGGTATTCGCCAGATCAGCGGTACTGGCGGCCAGCTTCAGTTTATCCGTGGCGCTTACGCCTCGCGCGGCGGTAAAGCTTTTATCTGTTTGTCCTCCACATATGAGCGCAACGGCCAGCGAGCGAGCCGTATCGTTGCGCGCATCATGGACGGCAATGTCGTTACGACTCCACGCACAGATGTAATGTATGTCGTTACCGAATTTGGGATGGTTAACTTAAAGGGCAAATCTGTTCCCGAACGCGCCCGTGCACTTATTAGTATTGCCCATCCCGATTTCCGTGAAGAACTCCAGCGGACCGCCCACGAATATCATTTGCTGCCGCGCAAGTTATTTTGAACTGAATGCTGCGGAATTTCAGGCGATATACTCACTATAAGCTGTAGTCAGAAGCTACGAGCTTCATTTATTGTCTATTGGCGCCGAGCTGTCGCCGCCCTCGTAAGAGCCATCGGCTGAGCTGTTGGGAAAGCGGTAAATCAATTCATCTGGCCGTACATATCCCAGTTCCTGATGGATGAGACGCTGTAGGTAGGCGTCATCCGAATGCAGCCGGGTGATCGTTTCTTTCCTCTGGGCATTCTCAATTTGCAAATGATCGCGCGTCTGCTCAAGTTGCGCGCGATCACGTCTGAGCACCGTCAGGTCCCAAAGCCCTGCAGGGTTGATGAGGCAATCGAGCTCGATCAGTATCAGCACTATTAGCAGAATTAGATTGAGACCCGCCGAGCTCACTGTAAAACTTAATTTCGCCATCTGTTTGGCCTTAATCGGAGCTGATCATTCGGTACAAGCCGAGCTTATGAATGAACGGGATTCTGTTTCGAGGAAAGCCAGAATAAACATGCGCTTCCTCGATTTTAGAATTTCTTTATAAAGATAGACGAAAGCTCTTGAATCCGCCATAACGCGTTTCTATAATGCCCGCAACCGATGGGCAACGCGGCCCATCCACAATTTCGGCGCTCGCCCAGCAGCAGCGACCGTACAGGAGAATAGCTTATGCCAGCAGCAAAGAAACCGGCTGCCAAAACAGCCAAATCCAAACCGAAACTCAAGAGCACGATGGCGAAGAAAAAGGCCACCAAGAAGCCCGTCAAAAAGAAGTAGTCTTTTAATTAACCCGGCCACTTGGGTTAAGAACCTCGTGGCCATCAGAAACCAAGCCGGACTAGCTGCTGGATCGAGCGGAGGCTTGAAGCCTCGTTCAACAGGAAGAGCCCCCTCCAGGAAGGGGGCTTTTTCTTGGCCGATGCGCGCTTTTATCCGGCTGCTCCCTCAAGCTGCTTTACGCCACCTTTAGCATTCGGCCAAACTCGCCTGACGGGCCGCAGCAGGTGCCCTTGAGCTCGCGGCGGCCTTACGAATGGAAATCTGCGCCGGGCGTTACAAACTCCAGTTTGAACATCCGCAAACGGTCAAGTTCGCAGTACCTTTGCTGATGCTGGCCGGACTCTTCATGACGCCACGCCATCTCAGCATCCCTATCGGTTATTTCGCCTCTATCGGATGGGAGGTATATGCCGCGAATTATATTGATCTGGGCGATGGTTTGCCGGGCCTTCAGATGGATTGGGCGGCGACGCTTGCTACCGTTATCGATTCAATTGGTGCAGTTGACCGCGATCTAATCATCGTGGGCCATGGCGCGGGTGGCCTGCTGGCTCTCGCCCTTACCGACCATCCGCAAGTGCGAGCGGCCGTGGCGCTCGCTCCGATGGTTCCCGGCTGCGACACGCCAGTCCTCAAGCGAGCTTCACGGCTGTTCGGGTTATGGCGTCCGGCAGTGCTGAGTCCACCGCGCGGTCGCGCGCTCTTCGATTTGGTGGCCGACGCTGATGCCTTCCAACGTGACATGCTGATTCGCGACTGAGGCCCGTTAGTGGTTCGCTCGCCCGAGCGATCATCGCAGGCCAGCCCGTCCTTTCACATACGACATCGACGCGGCCGCGGCTAATTGTATGTGGCGACGTCGACCGGTTCGCGCCTATTACTCGGGTAAGTGCGATGGCAAAGGCGATAGGTGTGCTGTTCGTGACGATACCCGGCCGTGGTCATTGGCTTTTCAGCGGCCGAACTCTCGAACGCGTGGTTGCGGAAGTTCAGCGCTTTCTCGTCCGCAGTTTCGGGCGGCGATTTGCTGTTGCTCTACTGTGGCGAAGATTAAATCTCTGGTGTTACCCAAATTAGGGCACTAATATACTTGACTGGCCTAAATCCGAAGAATTATCGCCGTATGAGCGGTTCCGCGAGTTCGCGCGGCGGATCGTTACTGTGCCAAAGTCAGAGATCGATGAACAGCAGACCAAATATCAACGGGAAAAGCGGCGCCGTGTCGTCGATATTGACGATGATAGCAGCTCTTGACAAATTCTCTTTTTCCCCCAAAATCCGAGGATGGCCAGCGTAATTCGAGCATTCAGCGCGTTTCACGTTTGCCGGTTGACTGGTCTTTCGCTTCGCCAGCTCTCGTATTGGGATAATACAGAGTTTTTCTCGCCATATTATGCGTTTGAGAATCGGCGTAGCCCGTTCAGCCGCGTGTACTCTTTTGAGGACTTGGTGGGCCTCCGGGTTATATCGATACTTCGGAACGAACGCAAAATCCCGCTTCAGACACTTCGCAGAGTTGCTGAAGAACTGAGTCATTACCATTCTCGACCCTGGTCGGGGTTGGTTCTGTACGTCGTCGGTAAAGCCGTATATTTCAAAGAACCGGATTCCGACATCATTCGGAAGGTGGGCCATCCGCAAAGGGTTTTCCCGCTTGCCGTTGATGCAGTAACCACAGACATGCAAGTGAAGGCTGATGCGCTACGTGTTCGTCGAGTTGATCAGATTG
>DATKPK010000216.1:0-6102 GCA_035524095.1 Binataceae bacterium (SeqCode)
TCTCGCACCCGTTCTTGCACATACATTTTGTGCTGCGGATCGACTCGCGAGAACGCGCATATTAGTTCGGTGACGCCTTCCTCGGCAAAGCGATGCAACTCATCAGCATAGATGAAGTCCTGATCAGGACGCCGGCAGCCAAAGAACAACATCGACGGACCGATCTTTTGCCCCGACGCTTTCAACGACGATCGTTCCTGCAAGAAGCCCCGGAAGGGCGCTATCCCAGTTCCCGGCCCGATCATGATCATTGGGACCGACGGATCGGCCGGTGGGCGGAATCCTGAGCGGTTGTCTCTTACAAACGCGCGCACGGTATCGCCTTCCTTGAGCGAGGCGAGATAGTTCGAGCAGACCCCGTGATACATCCCCTGGCCCGAACGCGCCGGCCCTTCGACTACTGCGATCGTCAAACTCAGGCGTCGCGCCTCGATCAGTGGTGACGACGAAATCGAGTAGTAGCGCGGCGCCAGCGGTGGCATCATTTCGAGGAACACACCAAACGGCAATGAGCAGGCGGGCGCCTGCTCAAGCAGGTCGATGACTGCGACCCGCTTGGTCAATATTTCGGCGCGATACGCCTCGTCGGCCGTGAGCGCCCTGAGCTGCGCTTTTTCTGGCGGACATTCCGTGTAGGCGGCGAGTGTTTCGATCTGTGAGCGGGTAGCGGCCTCTTGCAGTTCAAGATACTCGCGCAACAGTGTGAACACTGCTATTGGCTTATCGGTTGGTAGGGCGGTCTTCCGGCTCGCGGTCTTGCGCAGCCGTACCACCACGTCACCCTCGAAACCGAAGCGCCGCGCGACCCGCCTGACCAGCTCGTCGCTATTGTGCGGCACTACCCCCAGATGGTCTCCAGCGCGATATCTCACACCCTCAGGAATCTCGAACTCCAGATGACACGTCGAGCGTTCCGACGGATTCGGGCCGTCTTTGGTGTGAAGCTCGCGCTTGACTATTAAGCGCATCGGGCGCGCCCCCAAGCTTTCCGCGATCGGATTGTCGGCCCCATTCGCCTGAACTGTCTCGACTGTATAAAGCGGCGTACGCGCTCCTCCATCGTCGAGCTTTAGCTCGATCGGGATTGCCGCCGCGATAGCGGTCCAGAGCGGCTGATACCATGCCTGAAACTGGCCGTCGAAGTCGTCTCGCGCATCGCCTTCGCCGAGTGGACTGATACGTCGTGCCCCATGGTTTTCGAGTTGCGCATCAATCAGGCGTGGAATCGCCTGAAATGTTGCCGCCCAATCCCGATTACCGCATCCAAAAACGGCGTATTTCACACCCTTGAGCGCATCAGGAGGGAGTTCAGGCGCCGTGATCCACTCGCAAAACTTCGCCGCATTGTCTGGTGGTGTGCCGTTGTACGATGCGGCCGCCACGATTACAGCGCCTTCCGGCGGCAGCTTGCCAGCGTATTCGTCGAGCGGCGCCAGTTTGACCTCGAAGCCATAGGCCTCACCGTCCTGCGCGATTCGTCCCGCAACCTCCTCCGCAGTTCCGAGATTCGACCCGTACAGCACCAGCAGCGGAGTGCCATGACAGGGCACCGATGGACGTGCCGCTACGCCATTCAGAGGGCTGTCTGTCAGCCCGTTTTGATTGCCTGATGTGCCTACCGGATTCGTCGCCGTTTGCCCCGCCTCCGCGGGATGATCGGTTCGCCGCCGCACCTTGATCCGGAAACCATCGGGCTTCATCGTCAGCGTTTCTTTGATCGTCAGCTTGTAGCGGGCGTGATCGATCAGCTTGAACCGATGCAGCACCATCCCCAGCACCAGCGCTGCTTCGTGCATCGCGAATTGCCGCCCGATACAAGACCGCTGACCGTTCCCGAATGGTTTCCACGCATTGGCGGGGCGCTCACGTTCAGCTTCGGGACTGAAATTATCGGGATCGAATTTCTCAGGATGCTCACCCCAAACGGTTTTGTCGCGATGGAGCGCGGGCAGCAGAACGAGGAGCTGATCTGTCTTGGCGATCGCATACTTGCCGCCGATCACGGTGTCCTCGTACGGATGGAGAGAAAAGCCGGGTGCCGTCGGCCACAGCCTCAACGACTCTTTCAAGATCTGCGTGATATAGTTGAGTTGATTGACCTGAGCCGAGGTTGGTAAAACCGAGGGGTCAGGACCAAGTACGCGGTCAACTTCCGCATAGGCGCGGTTCATTACTTCCGGATGATTGACCATTGCGTTGATTGCAAAAGACAACATCCCGCTCGTGGTCTCATGCCCTGCGATCAAGAAGGTGATTATCTGGTAGCGAATATTCAGATCGTCGAGCCGCTCGCCGGTCTTGCGATCTACGCCTTCGAGCATTGAGTTAAGCAGATCAGTCTTCGCCTTAGCGTTGCCCTGTCGCTCTCGGCCCTCCCGCCGATCCTGAACGATCCGATCAACCATCTGATTCATGAAGTCGATATCGTTCGCGAACGCGCGGTCTTGCCCGCCGCGGATAAGTCTCTCGAAGGGCAATCGCCTCAATTGCGCCATCGCTGTGCTCAACGAATTGACCATCGCCCGCACGAACGGATGGTTGGTTTCGCGATAGAAGGAATTGAAGCGATAGTCGAAGCCGCAAATCCCGATCGTATCGAGCGTCAGCGAGGTCATGTCATGCGCGACATCGATTTCGTCTTCGCTATTGAGCCGGTCCCATTTACCCGCGAGCTGGCTTGCGATATCCAGCATCATCGCGTGATAAGACTCCATCGCGCGATGGCTGAAATTGGGCAGCAGGATATTGTGCGCCTTGGACCAATCGGGATCGCTCGTATCCGCTGTGAATAGCCCATTTCCGGTAAACGCGCGGACCTTCTGTAAGGCGCCATCGACCGTTTTGTCGAAGCGCGCCTGATCGCACAATTCATCGACGAGGTTGAACCCCGATACGACGATCAGCCGCCTTCCACGCACGTTCAAATGAAAGATTGGACCATACTGATTCGCGAGCTTGACCAGCCCTTGCACCGGCGACACGCGATCGAACTCGAGCAGGTTGCCGAGGAAAGGTTTTTCCGGCGGCTGCGGTATCGGAACCAAATCTTGATGGGTCATTGGGGGCTGCGCTCCGTGATAAGCGTCCAATGAACGATCATTCATTTCTTTCAGGCGAGAAGCAACAACCCACTCTGCAATTGAGCCAGCGAGAGATAGGGCCTGCTTGCGCCCCGTCCCAGCCTGAGCCTCCGAAGGGCTGACTTTGAATCTCAGTCGGGCGCGACTCTTGCGCAACAATCCTTGGCTGCGAACCCGTGGATTAGCGAAACCGTTGGCAAACGCGGCTTCGCCTCACCAATCGCACATGGGTAGCAACGCCGACCGATAGACAGCACAATAAGGGTAACGGCCAAACATCTCGACCAGACCGGGAGGCTCGCAAAGCATGGCGTCCAACGTAAGGGGTGAATTCAATCTGTTTCGTGTCGCGGGCGTGCAGATCGCGATCGATTTTTCGTGGCTGATTATCTTCGTGCTGGTGCTATGGGGCCTTTCGAGTGGCTATTTCCCCGCGCTGCATCCCGGCTATCCGACCTCCGAGTATTGGCTAGTCGGCATCGCCGGAACGATCCTGTTCTTTTCCTCGATTGTCATCCACGAGCTATCACATGCGATGGTCGGCAATGCTCTCGGCCAGCCCGTCGATCGTATCTCGCTGTTTATCTTCGGCGGCATGGCTCATCTGGGCCATGAACCGACTAATCCCAATGCCGAATTAAAAATTGCAGCGGCCGGTCCCATCACCAGCATCATTCTCGGCCTTATTTTTCTCTGGATCGCACGGGCGATCGGTCCCACCGGTCCCTATCCGATGTGGTCGTCGGTCTTCCAGTATCTCGGTTTTATTAATATCGCCCTGGCACTGTTCAACCTCCTGCCCGGCTTCCCGCTCGACGGCGGACGCATCGTGCGCGCGATTCAATGGCGCCGCACCGGCGATTTCCGTCGTGCCACCGGGCTCGCAGCGGATTGGGGCCGCGGCATCGCCTACGGCCTCATAGCTTTGGGCGCGCTCGAGATCTTCACCGGCTCTCTGATGGGAGGCTTGTGGCTGATCTTTATCGCCCTGTTCCTCAAGGGCGCTGCTTCTTCCAGCTATCAAAGCATCGTGATGGAACAGGTGCTCGGCACCGGCCACGTAAGCGAAATCATGGTGACTAATCCCGAAACCGTCGATGCCGATGCCACGATCGCCGATACCGTCCATCAGCATTTTATGCATCATGGCTATAGCGGCTTTCCGGTTGTCAGCAATGGCTCGCCGGTCGGGATTCTTTCCCTGCGGCAGGTGCGCGATTGCCCCCCAGAAAAACGGGCCGTTTCCAAGGTCAGCGAGATCATGCGCAAGCGCGAGCCTGCGATCGAAATCGCGCCGTCCGCCACCATTTCCCAAGCTCTGCGCCAAATGTCGGAAGCGGATATCGGTCGCCTGCTGGTGATGCAGCAGGACCGCCTCGCCGGTTTGATCACTCGATCCGCGATTGCCCGCTATGTGATGCTGCGCAGCCAGTTGGGCTTTACCAACCCACACGCGGGCTCCGGTTCGCCCTCTGCACCGATTGTTACGACCGCCTCGACGATTCCGCCGTCTGCCTCAGCGGCCAGCTGACCGGCCTTGCGAAGAGAATCATTCCTGCCACACATTCGAAATTATAAGCTGGAATCCGGTTCGACGGGTTGATGGTGCAGGAGGGCGGACGAAGTTGGTTACGATGCGGCGGCAGAGCGTTCCGCGACGCCTAAGGCGAGATGCCGGGGCTCACGCCGGTTCGCTCCGTATTCCACAAGGCAGATGCCTTTAGGTCTTCGGACGGACTACCATTAAACTGGCCCAAGACACAGTGCCCGCTGGCGCCGAGAAGGTTGTGGCTCTACGATCATCCTCAGGTGATCTCGCGGTCAAACTGGCCGGTGTCTGGAACATTCACGATGGCATTCCCTCCTCACGTCCAATCGAAAGTGAATTGGCCAAACCGCCTGCGCCCGGTCGTGTAATTGTTGACGCCAGCGGCGTCAGTGCGTGGGATAGTAGCCTGCTCAGCTTCCTCCTAACCCTTGCCGATTGCTGCAAGGATCACAACATTCCGATTGCCCATGATGCTCTGCCTGCCGGGCTCAATCGCCTCCTCGCGCTTGCCGACGCCGTACCCGAGACTACCGACGCGCATACGAGCCATCTCCCACTCACCTTAGCCGGACGGGTCGGTGCCTATGCCATCACTTGGGGCGACGCGATCGGCGACGGCATCACTTTTGTCGGTGAGGTGGCGATCGCGCTCGGACGTTGGGTAACCGGCGCAGCTCGTTTCCGCAGCTCCGACCTTCTTGAGGTGGTCCAGGCCTGCAGCGTCAATGCATTAGGGATCGTCACGCTGATCAGCTACCTGGTCGGCATCATTCTGGCCTTCATGGGTGCCGTGCAGCTTCAACAGTTCGGCGCCTCGCTCTACGTTGCCGATCTCGTTGGCATCGGAATCACCCGCGAGATGGGCGCGATGATGACCGGCATCATCATGTCCGGCCGCACTGGTGCAGCCTTCGCCGCTCAACTTGGCACGATGAAAGTCACGCAGGAAATCGATGCCCTCAGTACCATGGGGATCTCTCCGATGGAGTTTCTGGTGCTGCCGCGTGTAATCGCCCTCATCCTGATGATGCCTCTGTTATGTCTCTACGCCGATATGATGGGGATTCTAGGCGGCGCGACCGTCGGTGCCGGCATGCTCGGCATCTCCTTCCGGTCGTACATGGTCGAGACGGTTCACGCGATCCTGCCGGCGACGCTGGTCGGAGGCTTGGTCAAGAGCACGGTGTATGGTGCGCTAATCGCGATCTCGGGATGCTACGAAGGGTTCAATTGCGGCAACAGCTCCTCGGCTGTCGGCGATGCCGCCACTCGTGCGGTGGTCGATAGTATCGTCGCGATCGTTATTGCCTGTGGCCTGTTCGCCGTCGTGTTTAATATTCTGAACATCTGATGCGACCAAATCAGAGAGGTTCCCTTGTCCGCCGCTGCCACTGATGTACGCAATCCTGCGGTGGCGGCCGCATCGGACGAGCGCCAAGTTCATATCGAAGTACGCGGTCTCTCAATGGCCTA
>DATKPK010000217.1:0-18096 GCA_035524095.1 Binataceae bacterium (SeqCode)
ATTTGCGGGCGCCGATTCTGACGCCGGAAGGCAGCAATTCAACTTGAGCGTCGAGATTGGCGGCACTGACGTGAAAGCGCGGGCCACTTAACCCATTTGGCGCGAGTTCGACGACGCCGTCAGCAAGAGCGAGTGCGCGGAGCGTCACCGTGTAAGCGGATGAGGTGCTGGAAGATGGGGCCGTGGATTGCAAAGCCTCGGCAAGGTCCCAATTGCCGTTGGAATCGCGAGCGATGCGGGCTTGCGGATGATCAACGGAAATCGCGAGATTCACCTGATGCCACAGGAGCGGAACCAGCGCGTAATCGATTTCAACGACTGGCACGCGCAGCAATTCGTGGCCTTGGTAGGTGATCGAGAGATCAAACAGATCGACGCGGCCGATACGTGAAGCTTGAATCGAACTGATAGTAATTTGGCCGCGAAAGCGTCCGTTCAGAACTCCATTCACCTCGCGTTCGACGAACTGATTGAAGGACGCCGTGCGAATATAGATCATCAAACCGGCGAGAATAATTGCGAGCAGCGCGAGCAGGCCAACAAACGCGCGAATCAGATATCGGAGCACAAATCGCATCTTTAGAGCGGGGCCAAAGAAAGGCGTCGCGTAGGGACACTCATGCAGGACTCAGAAATACTGACCGATGCTGAAATAAAACTGATAGCTACTGTCATCGCGCGGGGTTTTCGTCGGAAAACCGACATCGACTCGCGCGGGCCCGACCGGAGTGTTGAGGCTGACGGCGGGTCCGTAGCCGCATTGAAGCGCGTCAACCGGCAGGTCGAAGCTGTGGACCGAGACTTGGCCGCAATCGAAAAAAGCTGCCCCCGAGAGCTTCCATATGAGCGGATGACGCAACTCGATTGAAGTCTCGATCAGGCTGAGACCGCCGAGCGGATCGTTGCTGAGACTGAGTGGACCGATACGGCGGAGACCATAGCCGCGCACGCTGCCCTCACCACCCGAGTAGAAGCGCTCGGACAATGGAACATCGTCGATTTTACCGTTGAGCGTATCTTCGAGACCGACCTTGAGGCGTGTCGCGAGAATGGTCTTACCGCCGAGCGGTTGATAACGGCGCGCCTCGCTCTCGACTCGCCAGTAGTGATAATCAGCTCCGAGCGGATGGTCACTGAAGTTGCCGTTGAGCGAGAGAATCTCACCGTCTTGCGGATTAAGCAGGTCAGTGGTGTTGTTGAAGATCAGGCCTGCGTTGGGACCCGACAGGATGCCATCCCGCCGAAAGCCTCCGATTGCCTCGATTGTCGTGGGATTGACCTGGTTGTACTTGAGATACTCGAAGCGATAGCCAAGTGTGCCAGTGAGGGTCGGCGTGAAGTTGTAATCAACGTGCGGGTCGAAGCGCGACGCATTGAGCATATAGGTCTGGTAGGACTCCTGGTACTGCGAAGCGTCGAGGACCAAGCGTGAGTCCCGCGAGAAGAAATGCGGCTGGATGAGTTGGACCTCAAGCACGGCGGTGATTTGCGAATAGGTGCCGGTAATTAGGAGCTGGCGACCGTCGCCAAAGAAGTTGTAATCGTTCCATCCGATCTGAGCGTTGAGTTCGGTCTGGGTATTGTAGCCGCCCCCGAGGGTGAGGCTGTGCTGAGGCTTCTCCTGCACGGTGATCGTAATCGGCACTACATGAGGATGGTGCGGGTCGTTGCCAGAGGTGAACTCGACGGCACTGAAGAGATTGAGGTTGAGAATAGCGGTGCGCGACTTTTCGATCTTCCGAACGTCGAAGGGCTGGCCAGCGCGATAGGCGAGTTCGCGCAGGACGATGCGCGGATTAACCTTGCGAGTGCCGGTAATGGTGGTGAGGCCGAAGACACCATGCGCATGAGGCGTGACGCGGTACCAGGCCTGCGCCAAATGCGGTCCGGTGCGAACCACGGCATGGCGTTGAACGTCAGGATGGGCATAGCCATTCTGACGATAGACGGTCATCAAATCTTGCTCGCCGGCCTGGTAATTCGGTTGAGTGAAAACATGGCCGGGCTCGAGCGGCAAGCTGAAGGAGGGCTGTAGAACCTGCGGCGACGGTGCGGGACTCGCGACTTCGACTGAGACGGAATCGACCTTGACCGGATGGCCCTCGCGAATTTTGATGACCGACGTGACCAAGTCATCGTGGATTTCAAGGTCATAGCTGATATGGGCGTCGTAGTAGCCGTGTGACTGGTAGAAAAGCTGGAGCTGATTGAGGTCTCCGGTGAAGGTTTCGGGGTCAAAGACGGGCCGCTTTTGCCAGAGCGCGTAGAGGGGCCGGGGCTTGGTCGACATTGCGGCTTCGAGATCGCCGTCGGAAAAATTCTGGTTGCCACTGAAGTGAATCGCGTCGACACGATAGGTGCGAGAGGGGTCGAGCGCGTCGAGAGTGACTGCGAAGGCGTTACTGAAGGCGAGCAGATTCAGAAGCAGAAGCGCGAAGGCGAAGCGGATGCGCAAGAGCGGGCGCGCGGATGGTCGCAATCGGTGGCGGTCGGAAGGCATCCTGCAGGGATCATAACGAGGCAGGTCTCATGGATGCGAGTGATTTTTTCTCAGCCAATCCACCTACGAGTGACTGAGATTTATCTAACAAACGGCATGATTGTCAGGTCAAGAGCGGTCCGGCCAGCGCTGGTGCTGCATCTGGCCGGACATGCGAGCCATTAAACTGGCCGGACGTAACTTTAGAGGCAGATGGTTAGGGTTGGCTAATTTCGCCTTGGGCCTCGGCTTCTAGGCTGCGCATTGCCGGAGCCGACACAGGTGCCGAGCGGCGGCGGACGAGTTCACCGAGCGGGGCAAGCGCGAGTTCCTCGGCGCATTGCTCGATGACGCGGTAGACCATCCGTCCAGCCGCGATCATCTCGCTGACGGCGCATAGCGCACTGCCGGCGGTCAAAGCGGCGAAGACCACCGCGGCATTGGAAGCTCCAAATATAGCGGCAGCGATTGTCGCCGCAGCGCCCGCACCGAGTCCAACGCGGGTCAGCGTGCTCATCCGGACGCGGGCCGCGACCATGGTCTTAACTTTGGCACCCGGATGCTCCTCGTCGGCGGTTTTCAATTCGACGCGCACCCAGCGATCTGGATTTAGGGTGAGATCGACATCTTGCCATCCTTGATCAGCGATCGGAGGATGCCCCATACGGGCGAAGAGGCGGCCGGCCTTTTCAAGCAAGGCTTCGCGAACCGTGTACTTTTCATTCCAGTACGCGAGGTTGACGGTGCGGCGCAGACAGCTAATCGAAGGACGCTGACGGGCAGGAAGATCAATCACCGCGTTACGAGCGGCCGCGCCGCGATAACGCCAGCGGGCATAGGTGCGCTCCATCGGACCGGTCCAGGCGAGAAACGCGACGAAGAGGCGCGCGAAGAAACCTTCGTGACACTTTTCGATCCTGGCGCGCCGAGCGTAATAGAGCGCCCACAACGGACCCGCGCAGAGTATCGCGAGCGCAGGAATCAGCGTGATGCCGAAAGCGTAAGAGAATGCCAGTAGTGCGAGCGCAACGAGATTCCATTCGGCGGTCAGCGGCAGGACGCATCCGAGAGAGAGGCTACCCGCCTCAATCAGTTGCATTTCGGGGCTATCGGACCAGCGTGCGCGGATGCGCTCGCCGCCGGGGAAAGTACGGGCAATCGAAGGAATTATGCCGCGCCATTTGACCTGGCCGAGGGCGTTGAAGCGCTCGGGATACTTGAGGTAAAGCATCGCCTCGGCTTTCCCATAGCCACGCTGCTGGCCGTAGTAGGCCTTCACCGTGTTGCGGCGGAAATGCCAGACGAAGGCAGCGGGGCAATAGCCAAGAGTGAAGCCCGTGTCGAGCATCCGCCAACAGACATCGACGTCGTCGCCGGCGGCGGTGAACTGGGGATCAAAGCCATCGATTTGGGTGAGCGCGGCCTTCCGGAAGAACATGTTGCATCCGGCGAGATGCTCGGCACGATCGTCGCCGGTCAGGACGTGCGAGGGCGCGCCGGGCGAGGCGGCGACGCAGCCCTCGACCCATCCTTCTTCATGGGGCGCATAGTTAGGGCCGCCGCAGCCGTCGAATCCGCCTTCGGTCATCGCCCGAACCATCATGCTGAGCCAGTGAGGATCGACTACGCAGTCGGAATCGGTATAGGCGATAATTTCGCCCCGGGCGGCATGAAGGCCGACATTGCGGGCGACGCTGAGGCCCTTGTTGGGCTGGCGGATGAGACGAAATTCCGGAAAGTCAGCGGCGATGGCTGCGGTGCGGTCGCGCGAGCCGTCATCGACGATGATGACTTCGAAGTTGGGGTATTGCAGACGGCGGAGCGACTCCAGGCAAGGGAGCATCGTACGCTCGGCGTTGTAGGCACAGATAACTACCGAAACCATCGGCTGGGCGACTGGCAACGGCGGGCATGAGCCGTTCAAACTGACGAACGGCAGGAACTCCCCGGCGCTCAGCATCCGCACAGCCATCAATCCAGGCGACGCTGCCGGCCGCATCGCCGGAGCCACCACTCCGGCCGCGCCAAGCCCAAAGGCACAGGCAACCAGTTCATCCTGCCCGGGGAGTCCCTCGCCGAACTCGATAATCACGGGCCGCGCTTCGGCGAGATTATGTAGCTTGACCAGGTAGCGATTGAGATCTGAGGGCGCCAGCGGTGGCACCGCTGCGTAGATCAAATCCTCTTCGAGGCTAGCCAGGGCGCTGACGGCTGGACGATGCTTTAGACTGACGATTCGGCGATCGTCGCCGCGCCGCAACCCCGCGATCAAGCCCTCGAGCTCGCGCCTGACCCGCCTTAAGCCGCGCGTCCTGACCGTGGCCGCCTCGATCGGGCAATTGATCAGGTAACCGATCAACGCCGGATAGACCTTGAAGGTGCGGGCGACACCCGTTAGCCGGGCGACAGTGGCGCGATAGGCTGAGCGGGTCGCTAGGGCCTCGGGGGCGACTTCAACTTCCATCAGCGCATAGAGGCCAGATTGAGCGGCGACGTCGAGGACTGGTTCCGCCTGGGTTTCGGTAAGGATCAGGCCGGTGGTATGGCCGGCCTTGAGTTCATCGAGACGCTTGCGCATCGCGATCTTCCCGGCGAAGTCCAAGGACTCAAGCGGTGTGCCGAGCTCCGGCAAGCGCATTGCTTTAAAGAAAAACTTTTGGTCGAGGCGCCGGAGAAATTTACCGTCAGGTGCGATATGGGGCAGGGGCTGGTCAGTAATCATGGCAGAGAGAGCTTGGAGCCAAACCTATGCCATTGAGATTATTCAACAAATTCACATGCTTAGGGGTATTGCACAGATCGAATGGCTTAACCAATTGGGATGAGGGTTCGACGATATGGGCTTAAGGTCTAATTTGCCGATCGAGTTATCGTGCTTACGTTGATTTGCAGATTGCGAAGAAAACAGCTGGCGTCGGTTTGGCTTAAATTGCCATATCGGATAAGTCAAACAGCGCTGGGCAGAGTACCGGACTTATGGTGATGTTTGGCGTCAGACTACGGAAGGCGTCGGTCGCGGAAACAAGGCTGCGGGTGAAGAAGTGAAAAGATCCTTGATGTGCGCGACCCACCGCGTACCCCCTCATGAAGCAACGGATCCGCCGATAGAGGCGACACCGCAGGATATCGAGGCGATCCGCGAGATGCTGGTGACGATCGAGAAGATGCTCGCGGGATTGTTTGGCAGTGCCTACGACCGCGGGCCGATCGCACTGGAGGCGCGCCGCGCGGCAGCAGCGGTTGTGGATAGCCATTTCGACGAAGTGGTCGAGCGGTGGGCGAACGTGATGGACCAATCGTTCGGTGAACCGCACAAAGTGCATCGGCCGAGCATGGCGAATTCATTGGCCCGGTTTGCGGCGCATCTGCGCGACCCTGACGATATCCGCACCTATATTCATCTGCGCAGCCATTGCCAGTCCGGGATGATCGCGCGAGCCAAACCTTCACAGTTCAACGTTTTTCACATCGCACTCAAGCAAGTGATTCTGGATCTGGTGCGCCAACGGTATCGTGGCCGCAAAATGGAACTGGTGCGGGACGCGGTGGTCGCCGCGATTGACGAACGGCGGCTAATGGTCGCGCAGTTTTATATCGAGTCGCGCGAAATTGCGCTCAGGGCATCGGAAGAAAAATATCGCAATGCAATCGACCATGCGCCCGATGCGATGTACGAAATCGATCCGAAGGAAGGAATCGTACTTAGCGCAAACTCGGCGGCTATCGAGTTACATCGGGTATTACCTTACGAAAGCGAGCTGCCGCTGATCGGCGCGCGGCTGGACGAATTGACCCCGCCCGAGATGCAGGAAGTAGTGTTCAAGCATCTAAATCAGGTGGTGCGCGATGGGTCGGCCGAGGTGCTCGATCTGGCGATCCGCGGGCGCTACTTCGATGTGAATTCAGCCCTTATCCCGGCTGGTCAACAGCGTTTTATCCAGATGATCCTGCATGACGTGACGCAGCGCCACGAAATGCTCGACACGCTGCTCAAATCCGAACGGCTGGCCGCTGCTGGAACTTTCGCCAGCGGTGTCGCACATGAGGTAAATAATCCACTCGCATCGATTTCGTCGCTGGTGCAGGCAATCGTACCGGATGAGAAGGATGAGGAGCGGCGCGCGGTCCTGCAAACGATCCTCGCGCAGATCACGAGGATCTCGCGCACGCTCAAAGATCTGGTGGATTTTGCCCGGCCAGCCCCGGGAGAGCCCGCGCCACTCGATCTCAATAATCTGATCAGTGAGACTTTGCGGCTGGTAGCGTACAACCGCCGGCTGACACCGATACAAATGGAACCGTCGCTGGCGCCGACTCTGCTCCCGGCTTTCGCCGACAGCAACGGCATCCAGCAGGTGCTGCTCAACCTGCTGTTCAATGCAGCGGATGCGATTCCGAATGGCAACGGCGAAATCAAGATCACGACTCAGAATAAGCGAATGGCGCAGCCCGACGCGCCGCCATGGGTAATGATGAAGGTTAGCGACAACGGCGTCGGGATTCCGCCGGAAAACCTCGAGCGGGTGTTCGATCCATTTTTCACCACCAAACCGGCCGGTGCGGGTGCAGGACTGGGGTTGTCCTTATGCCAGCGCATCATTTTGAACAATCAAGGGACCATTAGAGTTGAGAGCAAGGTCGGAAAGGGGACAACTGTAACGATCTGCCTGCCCGCGTCAGCCGACGCGGCAAATTACGAGGGCGTTGCGAATCCCCAATGAGTACTGAACAGCCCGTCAGCACAGAGCAGGCGATCGTCCAGCCAGTCTGGAGTGAGACGCAGCAGGTCCCTTTCCACGTCCTGGTGGTTGAGGACGAGGACTTGATGCGCTCGATCATTGTGCAACTCTTGCGGCGTGAGGGTTACATCGTCCATGAGGCTAAGGCCAGCGCTCCGGCGTTACAGATTTTCGAGCAGGAAAAGATCGACCTGGCGATTCTCGATCTGAATCTGAGCAGCGGCGGCAGCGGACTCGAATTGCTCGGCAAGATGCATCAGGTGGACCCGGAAGTGATGGGAATCATCGTAACCGCTTACGCGAGTATCGAGTCGGCGGTCGAGGCGCTTCGAAAAGGCGCCTACGATTACATCACCAAGCCGTTCGCCAATGATCATCTGAAGGCGGTCGTGCGCAAAGCCCTCGAATACAAAGCGGCATTCCGCGAGAACCGCTTCCTGCGCCGTGAATTACGGGAAAAATACCGCTTCGAGAGCATCATGGGGAACTGCGATGCGATGGAGCGGGTGTTCCGCGTCATGGAAAAAGTGGCGCGGACTGACGCCAGCGTGCTGATCCTGGGCGAATCGGGGACCGGCAAAGAATTAGTGTCGCGTGCGATTCATTTCAGCTCGGAGCGCGCGAACAAGCGTTTTTTGCCGATCAATTGCGGCGCACTGCCGGAGAATCTGCTGGAGAGCGAATTGTTCGGCTACAAGCGCGGCGCTTTCACCGGCGCCACTCAGGACAAGGTCGGGCTGCTGAAGGCAGCGGACAAGGGCACGGTTTTTTTCGACGAAATCGGCGATATGCCGCCGGCTCTTCAAGTCAAGCTGCTACGGGCGTTGCAGGAACGAGAATGCTATCCGCTGGGCTCACATGACCCGGTCGCCTTTGACGTCCGGGTACTCTGCGCGACCAATAAGGACCTCGAACGTGAGGTGAAAGAAGGCCGCTTCCGTGAGGAATTGCTCTACCGGATCAATGTGATCACAATTCAGCTCCCGCCGCTGCGTGAGCGGCGCGACGATATTCCATTGCTGGCGAACCATTTCGTGCGCAAGTATGAGAAGGCGATCGGACGATCGGCGATGCGATTTTCCAAAGCGGCAATGCGCCTTCTGATGGGCTATCCGTGGCCGGGCAACGTGCGCGAGCTTGAGAATACGGTCGAACGCGCAGCGATTCTGGCGGAGACAGATGTGATTCATACGCATGATCTGCCGGAGAAGCTGCACAATCCGACGGTTGCCAGCGCTGGCCTGCCGGGCACCGGGATGACGCTCGAAGAACTCGAGCGTGACCACATGAAGCGAGTGTTGACCGAGGTAAAGGGCGACAAGGTCAAGGCGGCTCAAGTCTTGGGCATTCACCTGTCAACGCTCTATCGCAAGGTCCAGCGCTATCGGCTGGACAATGGCGAAGCTGCGCAGGCGTTAGCGGCGGAACAGCCGGCCTAAAATGGTAGATTCGTGGCTAATCGGAATAATTCGCCGTTCACAATCGTATGTTATAGAGTGAAATAGGCGGGCCGATGAGGCGGCCACTTGGAGCATTAATATGGATATCTTTGCCCCATCTCATCTACTGATTCTGCTGGCGATAGCGCTAATCATCTTCGGCCCTAGTAAGCTGGGTGATCTCGGTGGCGCCTTGGGCCGTTCGATGCGCGACTTCAAGCGCGCCATGAACGAACCCGAAGACAAAGCGACTATCACGGCTGCCAAGACGATCGAGCCAGCGCCGGCCGAAGTTAAAATCGAGAAACCCGCCTAACGAGATTCCGTGTGATCGATCATACGGGTATCGGCGTCGCGGACGTCGCCCGCTCGGCGCGCTTCTACGACGCTGCGTTAGGCACACTCGGTTTCAGCCGGGTGATGCAGATTCCAGAGAACAACGGAGCCGATGCCGTTGGCTACGGCATGGATTATCCGGTTTTCTGGATTGACCGTTTTCACCCGCACAGCACCAAGCAGCACACGGCCTTCGCTGCCCCGAGTCGGGCAGCAGTCGATGCTTTCTACATGGCGAGCCTTAAGGCCGGCGGCACCGACAATGGCTCACCCGGGCTTCGTGACACTGGTAAAGGTTATCCGCCGGGATATTATGCGGCATTCGTGCTCGATCCTGACGGCAACAACATCGAAGTAGTCTTTAGAGAAGTCTGACCTCGACCGGCCGGATTGCAAATCGAAAGCTGCCGCTTTGGCCTCACTTCGCGTCTATGGCTTAACGAAAGCCGTCACAAAGTCTGCGATGTCCGGCGTGCCCCAGCCACTCGCCAAATCGTAGCCCGGCACCGCTGGATAGCCTTTGACCCCGTGATAGTTATTGTTGCCGGTCGTAACGTCGCGGATGCCAGCGTCGAGGCCTTGCGGTCCGAGCTGATAAAGCTCGGGATTAATTAGCCCTTGCCGGCCGTCTAACTGCTGAATCAGCATGCTGATACCGGCCCACGAGGGGGCGCCGATGCTGGTACCGCCGACACAGCATTCCATTGTCTTTGAGAATCCGATGTAGAAGCCGGGATCGATTTCGCTTGCGCCGAAGGAGATGTCAGGCACGTCGCGTCCATTATCCTTGGGAGTGAGCCCTTTCTGGTACTCAGGCTTTTTGAAGATGGGGCTTTTGCCGCCGCTGCCGGCCCCCTGCGGGTAGCCATTATTCCAGACGCTCTCCTCCACATTCCCGACGTTATTGCCGTCGCCGTCGTACTGAGGGTCAAACATCGTACCCCCTACCGAGGTGACGTGCGGAGAGGATTCGAGGCCCTCGACGCCGCGTGTTTTCCCTGCCACGCAGGTGTCCTGCTTCGCGTCCAAGGCGAATTTGGCAGCGCCTTCATCACCAGCAGCTATAAAGATCGACTGGCCTTGAGCCGCTCCCTGCGCAAAGTAGGTATCGATGTTCCGGAAAAAGGCAGCATTGGCGCCGCAAATCCCATAGCTGATTGAGATTGTCCCGCAGCGGTCTTGACCAATCGCGGCCAGCACAGCGTCGAGGAAGCCGAGACCGGTGAACGAATTGCTATCGTCACCAATGTAATTGATCAGATTAGCGCCCGGAGCGAGAGCGTGAGCGTATTCGAGATCGATCAAGGCTTCGATTTGATCGGCGTTGATCCCTGGATTGCTCAGGTCGGCGTAGAAGGTAAGAAAGTTGGTCCCTGGCTCCAGGCTATAGTTGAAAGCCGGTAAATCGAATTGCGCGTTGAAGGCGTCGGTCGAAGCGTGATCGAAGTTAGAATCTTCGACGACACCAACGCAATCTGTATTGCTTCCGTTGACAGGGGGATCTGCCTCTAGCAGCGGCGACTCATCATAGAAGCTGTAGATATCCGGTGGCCCGAAAGCGTCACCGATAAGGTTCACGTCGACGTTGGGATGGGGCCTCAACAGATGCGGGTGGACAATCTTGGCCTTGAGATTGTCGAGACCGCCAATCCAATCAACCAGCGGCGCAATATTTGAAGGCAGTTTTGGATCATTGAGATTGGCGAACAAACGCCCGTTAGAGGATGTGGCGAACTTCACCTGAAACGAGGACGCAACAGTCGAGGCCGGCGCATGAAAGCGGATTAGCCGCGTGCTGGTCGAGGATGAGTCGATAAGGAAACCCTTGCTGTCGAGCCATTCGGTGACGCGGTCGATCTCCGCCTGTGAGGGGCCGAAGCGCTGACTGAATTCCGCAGATGTCAGCCATTGGTGGTAGTTCGGCGAGGCTGGATCGTGCTGTTCGCGAATCAGCTTTTCGAGGGCATCGCGATCATGGAGCTTAAGCGACACGGCCAAGTTCAGGTTGCGCGTGGCGGCCAGCGGCGTCGTCATTTGCGCGATCGCTGCGGCACGCCCTGTGTCGTCGCCGGAATCGTCGGCGAGGACCTCGCCAATGCGGCAAACGGCCAATGCGAAGGTCAAAGCGAGCGCGGCTACGGCAATGACGAAGGAAATGTTAGCGCGAATTCTAAGCAACGATTCTCGGCCCATCAACCTGCCCTCATCGTCCTCGTCCGTGAATAATAAGTGGCATGAAGTTGCTTAGCATATAGTTGCTGAAAGGAGATGTCATTTACTTCAAGACGAATTTTTTCGGGTATTCACGCTCGCATGCGATAGCAAATCGCTGAGTGGCGAACGCCTGGGTCGGGCGCTATCGTCAGCGCATCGCGGCAAGCTTGCGTCGAGACGCTCCGTCTGTCCTAACGTGGCAGAGCTCGAAATGTTAGAGCTCTTTATCTAGCCACAGATAGTATAAGAACAAGTTAACTGAAAGTTGACGAATGTTGACTGTCAGATACTAGGTATTTTTACCTGGTTGTCTAGGTACTTTTCAATCTCGATCTGGGCGTTTGCCCAATTACACCATTCGAGTCCTTAAACTAGCCTAAGCATCGTCAAGTTCGCGTCCGCCAGGTCGAGGGTTACGGCGGAAAGTCAGTGGCAGCGGATGCGGCAAAGGGGGCTCAGTGGAGACGCGTTCCATCAACGAACCGGCGGCCCGGGCGCAAACCGAACACGCGAGAAGCCGCGACGGCACCGACAGCGCCTGGAACAGTGGCGTTCGGCTTGAGGTGGTAGCCAATCTCGCGCACGAATTGCGCACGCCGATCCAGGTGGTGATGGGCTATCTCGAAATCCTGCGCGACGAATACGGCGCAGAGATGGGTGCGGAACCGAGCCAGTTGCTCGACCGGATGAACGCTAACATTCATGACTTGGCCCGGACGATCGATAACATGATGGAATTCGTGCTCGCCGACGCCAATGCGGAGGCGATGGTAACCGAAGAATTGACGCCGGCAAGCCTGTTGGCTGACGTAACCCCGGCTATCGAAGCAGCGAATCAGAGCAAGCGATTGCAGCTTCATTACGATCTGAAGCAGGCACCGGATGTGATCAAGGCTCCACGCCGGGCGCTGCGTTCGATCCTGCTGAATCTGGCGCTCAACGCGATCAAGTTCACGCCGAGCGGTATGGTCACGATCGCGATCCGCGGCAAGCGTGAGCGGGGACACGGCGAGATGCTGGAAATCGAAGTTATCGATTCCGGTCCGGGAATGAATCCGGCTTTGCTTGAACAGGCGTCGAAGCCTTTCGCTCAGTTATCGAAAGCTAGCGTGCGGCGCTTTCGCGGTTTAGGTCTTGGACTCGCAGTGGTGCAACGCAATCTGAAGGCGTTGGGTGGCACGCTTGAATTACGCACTGCACCGATAGGACACGGTTCGGCCTTTACGATCCGTATACCGCAAGGGCCGGAGATCGAGAGAGTCATTGCCGCGAGACCGGTGGCTATACGGCGGCCCAAGCTGATACCAACGGATCCTTCGCACAAGGCACCTGCGCATCTTCCGCGTCCTCTCCGTCCTGTCTGAGCGCGGGCGACGATGTCGTGGCCGGCGCTAATGCGCGATGGTCCGCGGCGCAAGCTGTGATAATCGATACGCTAGCAAACTGGAGCGGGCATCCGATTAGCAAGATGTCTAGGCGGTCAAGGACAACACGTTAAAGAAAGCGTTAGCTCGCGCCACTCCGGCCGTTGGCCGGAAGGCTTCGGTTAGAGATCGCGCATTTCCCGACGAAAGAGCGACCGCGAGCGGCGCTCTAAGGTCGAGTCGGCGAAAAGCAATGGTCAGCGATAACGGCGCATCAGGCCAACGACCACGCCACGAATCCGCATATCTTCTTCGTTGACGAAGATCGGATCCATCGCTGGATTGGCTGGCTGCAAGCGCACGCGTCCACCGTGCTCGGGATAGTATTTCTTGACGGTCGCTTCACTGCCGATGAGCGCGACGACGGTCTCGCCCGCGTTGGCGCCATCGCGGCCCTCGACAATAATGTAGTCGCCGTCGCGAATACCCTCGTCAACCATCGATTCGCCCTTGACGCGCAGACAGAAAGTATTGTCGCGGCGGACGAATTCCTCAGGCACAGTAATGGTGTCCTGACCTTCGTTGGCCTCGATTGGCAGGCCGGCCGCGACTAATCCCAGCAAAGGCACGTTGCGGGAGTTGCCGTCGAGGTCCTTGCCGGCAATTTCGAGCGCGCGGCTGTGATTATGCATCCGGCGGATGAAGCCTTTCTGCTCGAGATTCCGCAGGTGCTTATGCACCGTAGCGAGTGACGAAAGGCCGAAATATTCGCCAACTTCAGCCAACGTCGGAGCGTAGCCATGCTCGCCGATATAGTGTTCGAGAAAATCTACCAGTTGCTTTTGCCGCTTGGTTAGCGTTGCCATAGATTCCCCTGCCTGCCCATCATGGAATGAATATGGCGAAAGTCCGGCGAATCCGCAAGCGTATTCGATATCCTATTTGCCGATTCAGGCTGCGATGATCGAGCCTGTTCCGCCGAACGGCTCGGGCAAATATGCTGAGAAAGCATCCTGATGCCGGTGAAATCTAGGCGTGCGAGCCGTAGGGAAATTCGAGCGTAGCTATCGATGGCGAAGATTAGAGTGATTTTTGAAAACGGCGATCCGGAGCAAGTGATCGAATTCGATCCACGGGCCGCGCCGTTCCATCATGACGGTCTGCCCGGCTCAATTCTGGACATTCTGCTCGGCCATCACATCCATCTGGAGCACGCCTGCGGAGGTAATTGCGCGTGCACGACCTGCCACGTGATCGTTAAACAAGGCTTCGACAAGTTGAGCGAAGCGTCGGAACAAGAAGAGGACTTGCTCGATCGCGCGCCCGGTTTGACACCGACGTCGCGGCTAGGTTGTCAAGCGGTGATCGAAGATCCGGATACGGAAATTGTCGTTGTAGTTCCACGATTCACGATAAATCAGATCAGCGAGACCCGTTGAGGTAGGTCAACGTGCGAGGCCGAGCAGCGCGTAGGGGTTGCTTGAGACCACGTGTATCCGCGAGTCTGCGAGCGCGATGCCTAAGAATCTGGGTCTATGAGCCACTTACCTGACAAAATCTGAGGTCGAGAATCGCGATGAATGAAGCGGCTGCAGGAGGCATCAAGCGAACGTCCTATCAAGCGTGCGTCGAACGCATTTTCGAGCACGCTGAAGACACGCGATCGCTATTCCTGCGGACGGTAAATGGCGCTATGCCGCGCTTCGTGCCGGGGATGTTTATCTCGGTTCCGATTCCACTTGAGACCGAGACCCGCACGCGTCCCTACTCTATCGCGACGAGTCCCGAGGAGGGCGAACCCTTCGAGGTATGTTTCAATCTGGTGCCGGGCGGCGCGGGTTCAGCATGGATGTTCGAACGGCATCTGGGCGACACGATCAATTTCATCGGGCCGTTCGGCGCTTTCACGCTCGATCGCGCCCCGGGGGGCGAGACTGTTTTTATCGCGGAAGGGACAGGGATCGCGGCGATTCGCCCGATGCTCAAGCGGCTGATGATGAACCCGCTGGCGCGTCCGGTGAGTTTGCTCTATGCGGCCGATCGCGCGGACCACCTGCTATACCGGGAAGAATTGGAACGAATCGCATCAGCAGATCCGCACTTCAATTTGCAGATGCTCGTCGCCGGTCCAGATACGAATGCGATTTACGAGCGCCTGATTGATATGACACGGCAGCAGTGGATTGAGGCCGATCAGGAACGCGGGCGCCATTTCTACATTTGCGGCGTGGGTAAAGGCGTGATCGCGTTGCGCGACCTGTTACGCGGATCGGGCTACGAGCGACGTTCGGTCCGCTACGAACAATGGTAGGTGGGCTGAACTTGCAAGGCCGTACGGCTGTGAATCAGCCGGTCGCCTGTCCAAGCGTTTGAAAATTTAGGCTGGTTTACCGCTTTCGGAAGATAGCTCCAGCTCGAAGAAAACTAATCTAAATGTTTTATTAGAGCGCTCGCGGCGTCGCGGAGGCCAGTGATGAGCAGGTCACGGCGGATTAAGCCGGTACGTTCGAGGCGCTGCGCGGCGCGCTCAGCTAAAGAAAGATCGAGGCCGAGAATGCGAGCAATCGCGCGATCACTGCCGTAAGCGGCGAGCGTGAAATAGCGGCGCAGCAGAATTTCAGCGGCGGCGAGCGGCGAAAGCGAGCGAGCCTCACGCATGGCGTCACCCCACTGATGAGCGACGGTATCCCAAACGTAAGTGAAAGGGTCGTAGCGCTCCTCGACTTTGAGGGCGAGAAATTTTTCCTGCAATTCTTTCATCGCGCGATCGAATTCGGCGCGGCGTTTCGGCCCGGAATAGCCAGAGGAAAGTTTCAGCGCCATCGTCTCGGTGGGACCACGGCGGGTCAACTGGTCCATCACGAGCTTGGCGCAATGCGAGAGCGTGCCCTTGCGATAGTGCGCGAGATAAGTGCCGGGGGCGATGCGCAGGCGAAGGAAGGCAGGCAGTAGGTCCAGAGCGATGAATCCGGGGCGTCCACCGATCACTTTGCCGTAGTAGACCTTGCGTTGCGCAGGCAAAGAATCTTTGAGCCGCCAAGTCATCATGATCGCCGGATCGTGCTGGATGTGCTCGGGGAGCGGCGGTTCGCGGCGCCCTTCTATCGCCTCGCGCAAGCAGGGCACGCCGAGGCCGGCGGTGAACGCCGAGCAGAACCCGGCCTCGTTGATGAAGGCGAGCGCGGCACGCTCGTGCTTGATGCGGCGCGACGGCAACCGGCGGAAATGATGATCGCGATGGCGCTCAAGACGATCGAGGAGGTCATCGACGATCGCGGGCGACGCGGCTGTGCTCGCTGCGAGTTTTTTCCGCGGCGGTTGACGCCGCGGATTTCGTTCACTGATTTCGGCGTCGCCCAAGAGAATTATGGCGTCAGGATCAGTTTGCCGACCGATTGACGCGATTCCATAAAGCGATGCGCGGCAGGGGCTTCGGCCAAAGGGAAACTCTTGCCGATGAGCATTTTGAGCTTCCCCTCGCCCATCAGGCGGAAACAGTCCTCGACGCCGCGCTTCATCAGATCGTGTTGCGAAGAGGCGGTGAGGAGGACGAAGCCGCTGACCTTGACCGCGTTGGCGAAGAGCTTACCGGTTTCGAGCTTATCGGGCGGACCGCCAGCGCGTCCGTAGAGAATGATGTGGCCGAATGGGGCCATGCATTTAAGCGCCTTCTCGAAGGTCGGCTTGCCAACCGCGTCGAGGACCAGATCGACACCCTTGCCGCCGGTGATTTTCATCGCTTCGTCTGCGAAATCGTGGGTTTCGTAATTGATCACATGGTCGGCGCCGTATTGTTTCGCGATATCGAATTTCGCGTTACTCGAAACGGTGCCGATGACCTGAGCGCCTGCAGCCTTGGCAAGTTGGCTGGCAACGATACCGACGCCGCCGGCGGCCGAGTGAACAATCACAGTCTGGCCCGCACTGACCTGATGGCTCTTGTGAAGCATGAACCAGGCGGTGAGGGTCTGAATAGGGAATGCTGCCCCTTCCTCGAAGCTGACGAAGTCAGGCAGGGGAATTAGTTGGTTAGCGTAGAAGAGTGAATATTCGGCGTAAGCCTTGAGGCCGATGCCGGCGACGCGCATCCCAGGCTTGAAACCTTCGACGTCCGGGCCGACCTCGTCGATGACGCCAGCGCCTTCCATGCCCGGAGTATCAGGTGGCTTCGCGCGAATTTGGTAGGTGCCCTGGCGAAAGAAATTGTCGGCGAAGTTGATGCCGACCGCGTGATTGCGCACGCGCACCATCCGAGGACGCAGTTCCGGCTTGGGAATATCGACCAATTGCATCACGTCGGGGCCACCGACTTCCTTGAACTGAATAGCTTTCATCGCGTTGAGTTGCCTCCTGGGCGCGCGCGGACGATTGAGCGCCTCCATGCTCTCCGATGGGAGTAGCATCGGCGGTTTCGCGCATGCAACGATAAGCGGATGGTTGAGCTGGTAATCTTCGATGCTGACGGCGTGTTGTTCGATTCGACCCATTCGAACACTTCCTATTACAACGCGATTTTCGCTGCGATGGATGAACAGCCGATGAACCCGGAAGAAGAAAGAGCCGGGGTCTATCTGTCGGCGCCGCAAGTTTTCGAGATGCGGGCGGGGGGCGACCTCGCGCGTTTGCAGCGCATGCGCGAGATTGCTCGAACGATGGACGCAACGCCGTTTTTCGAGATGATGATTCCGGCGCTGGAGTTGCGTCCGTTTATGACAGGGCTGAAGCGGAATTATCGGCTCGGGTTGGCGACTAATCGATCGGCGACGATACCATCACTGATTGACTTTCTGGGGCTAGACGGCATTTTCGATGCGGTCGCGAGCGCGCGCGATAAGGTCAAGCCGAAGCCTGCCCCTGATATCGTCAAGCTATGCGTCGAGCGTGCGGGAACCCATCCGCAGAAGGCCGTATACGTCGGCGACAGCGCAACGGATCAGATCGCGGCGGAAGGTGCAGGCACGCACTATATCGGACTCGGCGAGCGGTCGGGCCGGGAGCGCGGCCATGTCCATCGGATAGAGAAGCTGGCCGAGCTGCCGGAAAAACTCGAACGATTGTTCAAGAAATCAGGCTAAATGAGCATCTCTATCAGGTTCGGCCCCGTTTCCTGCAGTGCGCGGCCGAGTTGGATGTATAAATCCTCGGCGGTCTCGACGCGGACCGCGTTGACACCCATACCCGCGGCGATGCGGGACCAATCAATTTCGGGATTACCGAGGCTGGTTAGCGAGCGGGCGTTGCGTCCCGGTTCGGTGATACCGGCGCGGGCTAATTCCACTTGTAAAATTCGATAGCGGCGATTGTTGCAAAGCAGCGTGGTGACATTGAGTTGCTCACGCGCCTGCGTCCATAGCGACTGGACGGTGTACATCCCACTGCCGTCAGCCTGAAAGGCGATCACTTTCCGATCGGGACAGGCGACGGCAGCGCCAGTCGCACATGGGAGCCCTTGGCCGATCGCACCCCCGGTCAGCGCGAGATAGGTATGGGCGGTCGCTCCTGCAGAGGCGGCAAAGAACGGCATA
>DATKPK010000218.1:0-6950 GCA_035524095.1 Binataceae bacterium (SeqCode)
CGTCACGCCCGGACTCTCGTAGACGCCGCGCGACTTGATTCCCACATACCGATTCTCGACTAAATCCGCACGCCCGACGCCGTGCCGTCCGCCGATTTCATTGGCCCGCGCAATCAACGCCGCCGGCGTCAGCCGCTCGCCGTTGATCGCCACCGGATCGCCTTTTGAGTACTCGATTTCGACATATTCAGGCTCATTCGGCGCCGCTTCCGGTGCGACCGTCAGCCGGAACATATCGTCGTAGGGCTCGCGCCACGGGTCTTCGAGAATTCCGCCCTCATAGCTGACATGGACGAGGTTGCGATCCATCGAATAGGGCTTCTCGGCCGTAACCGGCACTGGAATCCCCTTACTCGCCGCGTACGCGATCATGTCCGCGCGTCCGACGAACGGCCAATCAGGATGACGCCACGGCACGATTACCTTCAGTTCGGGTGCGAGTCGCGCGAACGTCAGTTCGAAGCGCACCTGGTCGTTGCCCTTGCCGGTCGCGCCATGAGCCACCGCGTCGGCGCCTTCCTTGCGCGCGATCTCGACCTGTTTGCGTGCGATCACCGGCCGCGCAATTGAAGTCCCGAGCAGATAGTAACTCTCGTAGACCGCGTTCGCCCGCATCATCGGCAGCACGAACTCGCGCGCGAATTCCTCGCGCAGATCCTCGATATAAAGCTTGCTCGCGCCAGTCTTGAGCGCCTTCGCCTCAAGCCCGTCAGTCTCTTCGCCCTGCCCGACGTCAGCACAGTACGCGACGACTTCGCAATTATATTCGTCCTTGATCCAGCGCAGGATTACCGAGGTATCGAGACCGCCGGAATACGCGAGCACTACTTTTCGTATCTTTTGCGCACTCATAGTTCAACTCGGTCAGGGCTAAACTTGTTTCAGGCCGGCGATGTATGGCCAAGAATTTCCGGCCGCAACAGCCACACCATGATCGCTTTCTGGGCGTGCAGCCGGTTTTCCGCCTGCTCCAACACGATTGATCGCGGCCCGTCCAGCACCGCGTCGGTGATTTCTTCCCCGCGATGAGCCGGCAGGCAATGCATCACCACTGCTTCCGATTTCGCATGCTTGAGTAATTTGTCGTTGACTTGGAATCTCTCGAACGCGCGCCGCCGTTCAGCCGCTTCGGCCTCCTGCCCCATCGAGGTCCAGGTGTCCGTATAGATTACGTCCACACCCTTCACCGCCGCGATCGGATTATCCGTCAGCAACCCGCCTTCAAGCTTCCACAGCCGCGCGATGAAATTCTTATCCGGTTCGTAACCTTCCGGGCATCCGATCCGCAATTGACAACCCGTCAGTTCCGCCGCCTCGATCCAGCTCTGCGCCATGTTAAAGCCGTCGCCGATGAACGCCACCTTGAGCGTGCGCAAATCACCACAGTGCTCACGCAACGTCATCAAGTCCGCCATCAACTGGCATGGATGGAGCAAGTCCGTCAGCGCATTGATCACTGGCACCGACGCTTCCTGCGCGAGCTCGACGCTCGTCTGATGAGCGAACGTACGAATCATGATCAAATCGACCCAGCGCGATAGATTTCGCGCCACATCTTTGATCGATTCGCGCTCGCCGATTCCGATATCCTGTGGCGCCAGATAAATCGCATGACCACCCAACTGCGCCATGCCAGTCTCGAACGTAATCCGCGTCCTGAGCGACGGTTTCTGGAAGATCATCGCGAGGGTCTTGCCGCGCAGGTACGGATGCTCAAGGCCGCTTTTGAGTTCCGCCTTGAGCCGCATTCCCAGGCGCATCAGCCCATCGAATTCGGTTGGGCTTAGAGAGCTCAGGCCGAGGAAATCGCGCTTCATCGGAGTTCGCCGCCGCCGAGTCGCCATGCTAACCGCGCCTCGCGCCCCAAGCTACCAGCCATCCGATCATGCAGGCTTGGCCGTTCCCTTCAACGCCCGCTCGATAATCTGAAGTCCAGCGTCGGCTTCTTCGCGCGTCAGATTGAGTGGCGGCAACAGCCGCAAAACATTTCCGGCGGTGCCGTTCACGATTAGGTGCTCTTTCACGCACGCATCAACCACCGGCCGCGCCTCATGGGTCAATACCACGCCGATGATCATCCCTTTGCCGCGCACTTCCTTGACGTTCCCGGCTTCCTTCGCGATCGCGCGCAGCCGTTCGATTAGATAGCCACCAACTTCAGCCGCATTCGCGATCGCGCCGTCCTGCTCGAGCCCATCGATCACCGCGAGCGCCGACGCCGACGCCACCGGATTCCCTCCGAACGTCGAACCATGCGTCCCCGGTACCAGCACCGACGAAATCCCCGACTTCGCCACCATCGCGCCGATCGGCAGTCCGCCGCCTAATGCCTTCGCCAGCGTGATAATGTCCGGCTTGATCTCGGAATGCTGATAGCCGAACATCCGCCCGGTCCGCCCCATGCCGGTCTGGACTTCATCAACGATTAGCAAGAGCTTCCGCCGATCGCACAATTCGCGCAGCCGCGGCAGGTACTCCGCATGGGGCACCACGACGCCGCCCTCACCCTGAATCGGCTCGACCATCACGCCAACCGTCTGCTCGCCAACCGCCCGCTCGATCGCGCCGACATCGTCGTACGGAACCAGCTTGAATCCCGGCAACAGCGGCAGGAAGCCTTCGTGATATTTCTCCTGACCCGTCGCGCTCAACGTGCCAAGCGTGCGGCCATGAAACGATCCGAGGGTCGCGATTATCTCGTAGCGCCCGCCATTGCTATGGCCCCAGCGCCTCGCCAATTTCAGCGCCGCTTCGTTCGCCTCGGCACCTGAATTACCGAAGAAAATCCGCCCGTCGCCAAATAGCTTGCTCAGCCGCGACGCCAGCCGCGCCATCGGTTCCGTATGGAAGACGTTCGACGCGTGCGTTAGCTTCTCGGCCTGCTCTTTGATCGCCCGCACGATCCGCGGGTTTCCGTGGCCGAGACTCGTCACCGCCAGCCCGCAGAAAAAATCCAGGTAGCGATTCCCGTCCGCATCGTAGAGATACGAGCCATGCCCGCGCACGAACGCGAGCGGTAGGCATCCGTAGGTATTAATCAGCCCCTCATGGGCCAGTTCGATAATCTCGGCGTTATTCATCGCAAATCCGATGCGCTCCTGGGCGGTAATCGTACCGTAACAGTCCGGTCCTGATAGCGCGGCAATGATAGCAGAATCCCCCATTCTTGCGACCTTTCCCGGAATTCATACTATCGGCTAGTCGCGCTTCACACAGCCCGGCGATATGGCTTTGATCAGTGCGTCCATCAGTCTTTCGTTAAATAACCAAGCCTTCTGGACTCGCCGGTCAATTTCCAGTGCTTTTCTCGCTCGATTTTCCCCTACATGCTAGGAATCAAATGGGCGAGGTCCACAATGATTCGACGCGACAACAGCAGCTCACAGCAGACGCTCGGCATCCTGGTCGGCGGTGGTCCGGCGCCTGGTATCAACGGCGTGATTGCTTCCGCCACCATCGAGGCGATCAACTGTGGGATGCGCGTGCTGGGGCTGCGCGACGGCTACAAATGGCTCGCCGAGGGTGACATCAGCCATACCGTAGAACTGAAGATCGCCGACGTCAGCCGCATCCACTTCAGCGGCGGCTCGGTTTTGCGTACCTCCCGCACTAATCCCGCCAAGGATGAGAGCACGCTTGATCGCGTGGTTCGCTCCCTGACACTGCTCGGTATCCGTTACCTCGTATGCATCGGCGGTGACGATACCACTTTCGGCGCCGCCCGCATCGCTGATCGGATGCAAGGCCGCATCGGCGTCGCCACCGTCCCCAAGACGATCGACAACGACCTCCCGCTCCCGGAAAACGCTCCCACCTTCGGCTTTGAGACCGCTCGCGCCGTTGGCGCGACCATCATCGAATCGTTGATGGAAGACGCGCGTACCACTAGCCGCTGGTATATCGCAGTCTCGATGGGCCGCAAGTCCGGTTCACTGGCGCTGAGCATGTGTAAATCTGCCGGCGCAACGCTTGCCGTCATCCCCGAGGAGTTCCGTGGCGACCAGTTCGATCTGAGTCTCGCGGTCGACACCATCATCGGCGCGATCATCAAGCGCCGCGCCGCCGGCCATGACAATGGCGTCGCGGTGCTCGCAGAAGGTGTCGCCGAGCGGATGGATATGAGTTCATTGCAGACCGGCAATGGCAATGAACGCGACGCTTACGGCCACGTCCATATCGCCGACATCCCGCTGGGGATGCTCATTCGTGATCGCGTCCGCAGCGAACTCAAGCACCTCGCGATCGACGCCACCGTTGTCGCCAAAGACATTGGCTACGAATTGCGCTGCGCCAAACCAGTACCGTTCGATACGGAGTATACTCGGACGCTCGGCTACGGCGCCGTGCGTTATCTCTTAGGTGGCGGCTCCGGCGCCCTCATTGCTATTACCGGCGGGCGCGTCACGCCGGTCGAGCTTCAGGAACTTACCGACCCCGAAACTGGCCGTATTCGCGTCAGGATGGTCGACGTTTCGACTGAATCCTATCGCGTCGCGCGCTCCTACATGATTCGCTTGGAGCCGTGGGATTTGGAGGAGCCGTCACTTTCACGCCTGGCCGCTCATACCAACCTATCGGCGGATGAATTCAAGGCTCGTTTCGGCCCCCCCGTCGACGCCACCAGCGTGTAACCTCGTTGCTATGTGCCTTGGGAATTAGTTCTTGTCTTTTTTTGGTTAGGCATTTGCCCCGCGAACCTACTGACTCCCGACGCGGACCCGCCTCTGCTATTAACCCACCGATCATTCCCAACTCTGGGTCAAGTGACGCGTTCGCTTCTTGCGTAACCGCGCCCACCCCCGACGCGGACCTAACGCTCGCCATTCATCCGATCGCTCATTCCTATCTTGGTGATGCCGTAAGCTTCCCCATCAAGTAGACAGTTGCAAAGTAGAATTCCGCCATGCGAGCAAGCGCTCGTGGTACACCGATAGGGCAAGCTGAGCAGGGCGTCGTGAGGGCGTTACGCATAGACGGGGCGGGCATGTGGCCGCTTTTTGTCGGAGCGCGATGCGTCGAGCCTTCAGCAGAACTCCTGCGAACACCAGCCGCGATCGCTTCGCAAGTCTCCTCTCGAGATTTCAGCCGAGGGCAAGTTTTTTTCGAAGCTCGGGCTTAAGAGCTTCTACCGTGAGATGCCCCTCTGCTACAGCTCTGGTGATCAGCTCGCCGACTTCGGAGTGTGGCTTCCGTTCCCGCGCCCCATCGCGAATCGCGCGTGCCAATAATAGAACACTATCAGTCGTTAACTCTATCAAATCCCGATGCTGGGTAACATTTACTGTTTGATCGGGCGTTTCTCCGGGATGATTAGCTATTTTGAAACTAGCCTCGCGAATAATCGCGTCGTCGAACAAGGCATAGTCGAAATTGGAGAGATTATCGCACGCTGCCGCTAGGGCCGCAATTACTCGTTCGAGGTCCGATTTGTCGTCCTGAACGAGATAGATCGAAAGAGCGTTATCCTTTGTCTGCAAGTCGCTTAGAGTATCAGCCTGCAAGCGATCTGGCGGAAGCCACTCGACCGCTTCATGTTTGTACCACTTGGCCTTTCTGATCTTTCTGAGGACTAGCGACAAGAATGCTACGACTCCAGTTGTTTAACCACAAGAGCCAGATCATCGCGAAGCTCAGGGTATCGTTCTCGCCGAACGGCATTCCTTAAGTGCGACAGCGCACGCCGGTCGTTCATATGGGCGAGGCCTATGCCACTCGCATCACGCACCGTCGGAGAGCTATGTCCTAAATGTCTAATAAGGAGTTGCAGCCGAGCCTCTCTAGTGGACAGATCATCGTCCATTCCCACGTATCTCAGAATCTCCGCGACAATCGCAAAGCGAGCTCCTTCAGCGAAAGAGTAGTTCTGAAGAAACTCGATTGCGTTGGAAGCATGAACCAACAGAAATCGTCTTAGTTCGCGTGCGAACGGTCCTTGCACTCCGTCCTCAAAGACTTCATCTTTCGCCGCTTCCAAGGCCCGCTGCCAGTCGTGGGCCAGCCTTTGCCATCCTATTGGGTCCAATATCTCCCGCGGGAGACTTGAGGCATCAGCAGTCACGGCGCGGTCGTGCGAGAGACTGGAGGATTCGGCCGGTGCTGTCACTTCACCGCCGAAGAGCTTGGACCGCGAGGGGACAGCCAGCGCCAAAAAAGAAGAGGTTCTCGCAGAACCTAGCGTTGGCTCAATGATTATAGTCTCAGCGCCTTGGTTCATGGCACATCTCCTCGCTCAGCAATTTCAGTGCAAAGCGCAAAAAATTCATCAAGTAGCTGCCTCAATTGAGCGTTATCCAATTCTTCGGAGTAATCGGGAAAGGAATTTATATCTAACTCCAATCGACAAACTACTTGCGATGCGGGAGCTAACTGTCCAGTCACTTCCCGACCACCGGGAATCACCAAACTCAAGTATCGCGCTTGAACCACTGACCAGGAAGAGAGTCGATTAATTCTTAAAGAGGGGCCCAGTGACTTCGAGGTCCTAGAACGATTGATGCGATAAAAGAAATCCGAAGATTCTGGATCCACTTTCACCGCATGTGTCAGGTATTCACCCATCCTGGTGTACCCGTCCCGGATAGAATCTACCGGCTGTACCAACTCGGCTCCAAAAGCCAGGCGCGAAGCTTGTGGCGATACACTCAACCATTGTTTCATCAAGCCAACGAATTGTTCTGCTATCTCTCGGAAGCTTCCCAAGACGGGGAACTCGGATGATGGGGAAGATGAAGCCTCCGGGTCGAGCGCCCTTAAGATCCAGTCGATCCTCGCACCTGACGAGACTGCAACGGAAAGCCTGCCCCGCCCGAATGGCCCCTCCAATTGGACTAACCCTTGAGCCCTCTGACGCGATTCCACTTCCGGCGCGCTTCCGAGCAGCTGTTCCCACCAAGGCAATGCCATCTCGACATCGACAGCCCCTTTCGGGAACAACGTGAGCCTGAGAGTTC
>DATKPK010000219.1:0-11308 GCA_035524095.1 Binataceae bacterium (SeqCode)
TGGCCGCGCTTCCGTCGCCACGATTTCCGTGGCGGTCGCGAGGCGGAGCGTCGGAGCGCTGCCCGTGGCGATAAGCTGGTCACGCTGCGCGCGCCAGGCCAGATAGTCACGCTGGCCCTGGGCGGAGCGGGTGTTGCTATCTTCGGCCTGCAACAATTTGGTCTGACGCAATCCCATCGTTTCGCGGGCATCGAGGTCGAGAATCGCCGGGTCCCACCACACTACGCGATGCGCCCCGGCGGCCGGCTGATAACCGCCCGGAGCGAGTCCGGGCGCGCGCGTGTTCGCGTTGTCGGGACGGATGCCGACGATGCGGGACTTGAACGGCGGGCATCCGGGCGGATGCGGATCGGCGGCTGGCTGATATTCGCTCAAGTCGGGATAAAGGACCGGGGTGAGCCGCGAGAGCCATCCGGATTGCGGCTCGTCACCGACGACCGGTGCGATAATAAGGTCGCGGGCACGAGTCGCGGCGACGTAGAGCAGGCGCACGGCCTCTTCTTCGTCGCGGCGGAGTTCTTCGTCGGCGTGATCGAGCAGTTCGCGCGGCGCGGCTCCCGCCAATCGCAACGCGCACAGGCGGCGTACGGGATCGACGAAGCGGCGAGCCTCGCCAGCGGTCTCGTTGCAGGTGATGTCGGCGAGAATGACGACCGGAAATTCGAGGCCCTTGGCGCGATGGACCGTCATGATGCGCACGCCCTCGGTGCCCTCCTCGATGATCGGTGCCTCGCCTGCCTGCTCGCGTTCGGCCCGCGCCTCCAGATCCTCGACGAAGCCGCGCAGCGAAGTCGCACCGCCGTTGGTTTCGTAGCGGCGCGCCAGGTCCATCAGGCGCATCACATTGGCGAGCGCCTGATCGCCGGTCGGCCAGATTGCGATTCCGGCATGGGCGCGCGTGCGGGCGAGCAGTTGCGCGATCGTATCCGCGATCGAGCGGCGGTTGCGTCCACGATGGAGATCGCGCAAAACCGCCAGGGCATCGCGCAACCCGTGCAGATGATCCGGCGCGGCCCCAGGTCCATCATTTGGCAGCTTGAAAAATGGATGGAAGCTGCCGAAAGTCTCGCGGAATTCGAGCAGGGCGCCATCAGTGATCGCGAACAGCGGTCCCCGCAAGGTAGCGAAAACCGCGAGCATATCATCGGGACGCTCAATCGCGGCGAGCGCGTTGCGAATCGCGAGCACCTCCTCGCGTTCATGGAAGGAGCCACCGCGCACGAGAACGTGGGCGATGTGACGGGCTTCCAGAGCGCGGACGTAGCCGCGCGTGACGTCGCGGCCATACGAGGTGAAGCGGCGGAAGAGGATGCAGATATGGCGCGGGCGGATGGGTATGCGGTCGCCAGGTGACTCGCGCTCGGTGACAGTCCAGCCGCTGTCGCTGATCAGCCATTTGACGAATGCGCCGATGGCGTCGGGCAACGATTCGTCGATCCTCCAGTTAGTGATACGGCCGTAATCACCGTAGGGCGCGGGCACCGGTAACGCGACGATCGCAGGCTGCGTTGTGATATCGGGACGATAAGGTTCGAGCGCAGCATAGGCGGGCTGCGTCGAGGATTCGGCGGGCATCAGGGGAGCAAAGGCCGCGTTCACCATCGATTGGATTTGCGGCGTGGCGCGAAAGCTGACCGTCAGATGTTCGAGGGCGGCGTCCCCACGTTCGAGCAGATGGCGTTTGATTCTTTGATAGAGGGCAACGTCGGCGCGGCGGAAACGATAGATCGATTGCTTGGGGTCGCCGACGATAAAAAGCTTGCCGGGCACCGGACGCGCAGTGAGCCAATCGGACGCGGCGGGATCGTCGGCCGCCAGCAGCATCAGAATTTCGGCCTGCAGGGGGTCGGTGTCCTGAAATTCATCTATAAAGATGTGGCTGAAGCGATTCTGCAAATCGGCACGCAGAATCGGATCGCTACGCACGAGGTCACGGGCGGTCAGCAAGAGATCGAGGAAATCGAGGCGGCCCGCGCGATGCTTGAGTTCGCGGTAATGGCCGATGATCGGGAGGATCTCGTCACGCAGAATCGGTGCGAGATTAGCGCCAGCCTGCTCGCTAAATTGTTCCAGGCTGGTGCGGAAGGTGTCACGCAGAGCAATCACCTCGGCGCGGCGGCGTTCACCAAAAAAGTCACCGCGTCCACGCCAGTTCCAGCGCCGCGGATTCCCGCGCAGAAGGCGTTGCAGGGCGTCTTCGAGCGCGTCGTAATCACGCGGGCGGACGCTTTCGAGCCGCGTCGCTTCGCTCAGCGGCCGGCAGATTTCCTCGATTGATCGGCGTAGCCAGTCGTCGTCATCGGCCTCGACCGCGATAGCCTGAAGCACGCCAGCCTCGATAATCAGGCGGTCGATGGCGTGATCGATATCGAAAGCTGTTGGCTGCCATGGGGAATCGAAGTCGCGCCATTCAATCAGCTCGCGTGCGGCGGCTTGCAGGATTGGGCGCGGGCCATTGCGATCGGCGAGGTCGCGCCGGCGCAATACGCGGCGGACCCCTTCGCCGGGGCTGGCCAGGGTCTGCTCGAACCAGCGATCAAAGGCGGCGTCGAGCAGCGTATCGGCCACGTCGTCGGGTGCGACTTCGAACATCGGATCGACGCGGGCCTCGACCGGGCGCTCACGCAAGAGATCGCCGCAAAAGGCGTGGATGGTGCCGATACGGGCCTCTTCGAGCTTTTCGAGCGCGAGGTCGAGGCGCTGGCGCTCGATCGGCGGGGCGTCAGGATTATTGCGCTCGCGTTCGATCGCGGAGCGCAGCCGGAGCTTCAATTCGCCGGCGGCTTTTTCGGTGAAAGTCACGGCGACGATGCGATCAAGCGTCGTGAGTCCAGCGGTGAGTACGGCGACGATACGGCTGACCAGCGCGGTGGTTTTGCCAGTGCCGGCCGCGGCCTCGATGATCAGGGTGGTGGTGAGGTCGGTGCGGATACGATCGCGCACTCGCTGATCGGCGGGCAACACTGTGCCGTCATTTAGGTTGGGCGATGCCCGATTGGTGAGGGGCAACTGAGTCAAGGTTTCGACCGGAGTTCTGTGAGGCCGGAGAGGCGGTCGGCGACCTGCTTGGCCTCGACCTTGTGCCGAACGCGCATCTCCTCGTAGGGCCCGCAGACGCGGCGATAGTCGCAGTAGAGGCATTCGCGCTGATCGGGCGCGGCGGGCAGGAAGCCGTCCGTCAGCGCCTGCTTGAGAACGGCGGTAAAATCGGAACCCGCCTTGCGTGCGACGTCATCGATAGTGACGACGCGATCCTCGTAGCCGCCCGCCGCGGTGCAATAGTACAGACGGCCGAATGTCACTGACGATGCGAGAATTCGTTCGACGGCAAGTGCGTAGATGAGCGGCTGGAGCGTTTTGCCGCCGCCAATCACGACGTTTTTGGCAGCACGCACGCGGCCGGTCTTATGATCGGTAACCCGCAATGCGCCATCGATCCCGCGCTCGACCAAGTCAATTGAACCGCGCACGGTCAGCCCGATACTGAGGACGATCGGATCGGGCGTGCTGGCAGGATCGGCCTGATCGCGATCGCGCAGTCCAAAGGCCAACTCGAAGCGGTCCGGACGCCAGCCGTCGGGGTCGGTGGCCATCCGGCGGACCCATTCGCGCAGGTCGGCTCGAATCGAATCGATGCCGTCAATCCACACGCGCTCAATCGCTGGGGCGAGATCGTCGTGATACTTGAGAGCCACCTTGTCCAGGAGCCGGTCCAGACACGTATGAGCGTTGGCGAGCGAGGCTTCGGTGACGGGGAGTTGACCGCTCGCACGCAGCTCGGTCAATAACTCGAACTGGACCTCATGAAAGAGAGCGCCGCGGGTCAGCGGATCGATGACTTCGATCGCTTCAGGCTCCTCGCGCGGTTCCAGACGATGGATCGCTTGCAGAAAGAAACGATAAGGGCACGAGGCGAAATTCTGCAGGGCGGTCGGCGAATAGGATCGTGCGGCCAGTTGATGACGGTCGAGTGCGGCACGTTCGGAAGCCGAAGGATCGACCAGGCCGTCGTTGGGAGTCCAGCGGCGGAGCCATCGGCGAGCACGCGCGCGCAGCGCCCGGCCGAGATGGGGATTGGCATCGAGCAGGTAATGCGCGGCGCCGACGGTTGTGTCAGGATTCGCGTCGAGCAGCTTGTCGAGTACGGCGAGATCGAATTCGGCGTCGTCGATCGCATCGGTTGGGTTGAGCGGCACCGGCCATCCGAGGCGCGAGGGGCGGTCACCGGCGGCACGGCGGGCGAGTTCGTCGAAGCCGGGCAGACGGCCCTCGGCAGCGCGCAGGACTTCGAGGGCGTAAAAGGAGGGAACGCGCGGGCGACCCTGATCGAGATCAACGCGAGGATAGGAAAGTGCGACGCGATCACGGGCGGAGCCAAGTGTGAGGCGCAAGGCGAGGCGTTCGGCGGCAGTGCGATCGGCCTGAAGTGGCAGCGAATGATCGAGTTGCCGGCGAGCAGAATCTGGCAGCAGCGGATCCTCAATTAGTTTGCGTGGGAAGACCCGCTCGACCAGGCCCGGGACGATCGTGACGTCGAATTCCATCCCGCGCATCTGGGCGGGCGTTGCAACGAAGACAGCGCCATAGCGGCGGCGCGGCCGTGGACGTTCGAGGTTGCCGAGGCGTTCGCCCAGCACGATGCGCACTTCATCGAGCGTAATCGGCCCGACGGGACCCATCGGCGCTAGTTCCGCGAGCACGGCAAGGACCGGATCGCGATCGCGGACGAACCGGGCGGTGAGGTCACGCAGATATTCAAGCCAGGTCGCCCAAGTCGCGCTGGGCGGACGTGATGCCAGCGCGTCGATGACGGGCAAGGCGAGTGCGCGCAGATGCGCAAGGTCGAGCAGTTGACGGTCAAGCGCGGCGGCGCGAGCCTCACCGGATTCGGCTGCGGCCTCGGCCCGTTGCAGGCGGAGTTGCGTTTCGAGGCCGGCCAGACGGCGATCCCAGCGATCGCGGCTGCCGATCACGGCGGCGTCGACGAGTAGCTTTTCCCATCGCCAGGGCGCGTGTGCGGAGACGTCAACGACTGGGACCGGATCGGCTTCGGTGGAAGCTGATTCGACTGGCTCGGCCGCGTCGGCTTGCGTCAGCGCACCGAGTTCGTCGTTTGGAGGCACGAAAGCCGTGGCGTCCGGTGGCGGCGCAGGAGCGTCGGGATCACGAAGCTGTGCCAACGAGAGAAATTCGGCGAAGCGTCGCGCCGAGAGATTTTCGGCAGCGCATGCCAGCAACGTCAGCAGAGCGCGGCCACCGGGTTCCGGCCGCGAGGCGCCGCGCACAAAGCATGCGGGAATCCCGGCGCGGTCGAGGGCCTCCTCCAGATGCGCGACGTAGCGGCCCGGCGAATGAAGCACCACGGCAATACGATCGAACGGAATCCCACGAGTGCTTTCGGCATGGATCCGGCGGGCGATCGCAACGCATTCCTGCATCTCGCCGGTGGCGGATTCGAGTGTCACAGACTCGTCGAGGGTCGCGGCAGGCGGTTGCGTCCCGGCGAATAAATAATGTTGCAGTCGGATCAGCGCTGGCGAATCAGGCGATAGCGCATCGTGTTCAGCGAAATCATCTACGGTCGAATCGCCGAAGATTCGGGCTAATGCCTCGGCAGCGCGATCGTCACCGTCGGGAACGGTCGCAATCGAGGATGAGGCCTGCGCGGCGAGGGCGGCGATAAGATCGGCTTCGAGGGCGGTTTCGATGGGCAAATCGATAAGCGCAAGTGGAAGCTGACCCAAGCGATAATCGGGTGCGGCAATCGCGGCCAGAGCCATAGTGACGATAGCGGCGCGATCGGCGAGATTAGCGGCAGCCAATTCAGCCTCGAATTGCGCCAGTAAGGCGGCGAGCGGCGGGCCGATCCGATCGAGCTTTTCCAATGCGGTGGCGCTGATACGATTCAGCCGTAGCTCGCCGAGCGATCGCGCGAGGGCCCGCGGAAAGCCCGGTCGATCGAGCACAGGCTCGAACCATGCGAGGCGTCCGGTGCGCTTCAGTTGGAAAACGGCGCGGGCGGCGACTGCCTCAGTCGCGAGGGACGTGGCAGGGGCAAGACCCATTGCGGCCATTTGGTCCGCGGCGAGGATCGCGATCAGGCGATTGGGGGTCAGGCGATGGACGCCCGCCAGCGCTCCGCGCGTCGCGGCGATGTTGCGCACCAAGTCGTCAGCAGAGTCGGGATGAGCCGCGAGCAGGAGGATTTCGCGGGAACCATCGGCAGCCGAAGTGAGCCATTCGCGAGCTGCGGCCAGGCGCACCGCCGCATATGGGGAGCGAACTAAGTGAAAGCGGCTGGGGGAATACATAGGATGACGGGCGCGCGTCGGCGCGTCATCTGATCGTGGGCCGCGCTACCTCGATACCGCAAGTAGGAGCGGAACGGCGGGTCCACAATCGCGCACATATCTCAACAACTTTTTGCTGCTGGGACTTTGATCAGACCACGAGCCAGACCGGGTCGCCGACGCGCACGGTGCCGGGATAGCTGATCGAGGCGAAGACGCCGACGGTCGCGCGATGATAGTCAGCGGCGGCACGGAGCACGCGTGGGTCGCGGGGCAAGTCTTCTTGCGGATGAGTCGTCATGACGCATCGTAGCGCCGGTTCCATCGAAATTACGCGCAGACTCTCGCCGATTTCGAGCCGCCCGTTAAGCCATCCGTCTTCGACGAAGCCTGCCATGTCCGGCGGTGTCTCGACGACGATATTCGGACGGAAGCGGCGGGCGTCGATTTGGGCGCCGGCTCCGACCAATGTGCACATGTGCGCGATCGTGCCGGTCGCGAGGACGTGGACCGTCGCCGAATCGAAAAAGGTGCCGCGTTTGAGTTTGAAATCGGGCGCTAGCGTCGTCTCGTCGAGGTCCGGGAAGATGCGCGAAACGCCGACGCCGGTGAAGATGGTGGCGGGATCGATGCCTGCCCTCTTACTCTGTGCCGGCTCGACGCGCGCGATACTGAGCTTGCGCTTGAGCAATTCGGCTAATGCCGCCGCGGCAGAAGGATCGTCGGCGAAAAGCGCGTGGCCATCAGGAAAAATGATTTTCGGGGCGACGGCACTTTCCGGCAATGGCGGCTGATCGTAGATGGCGCGCAAATCGAGCATCGCGCGAAATTTCTTGGCGGACATCACGCGGCCGTCGGTCTGGTCAATTAAGGCCCATGCGCGGTCGCCGAGAACGCCGTCAGTCGTCGCATCGAATTCGCCAAGCCGCTCGCCGAGCATCGATTTGACTGGATAGCGATAGAGTTCCTTGACGGTGCCGACCTGACGACGCTCCATAGATTACCCCTGCGAGACTTCGGAATTATAAGGCATCTGATTCGCGGACTATGAATTCTGGACGCAAACTCTCAGACTCGTTTGCTGGCTACGCCGGAGGGCGTTACTAATGCCGCAAGGCTTCGCAAGCGAACCTTATCTCAGAATCTTAAGGCGGACGGTTCGCATACTCACGTTCGCACGGGTTCGCACGCGAACCCTATCTTGGAGTGAACGATACCGGATCGCCGACCCGAATCGTACCGCCGGCGGCGACGGCGGCGAATACGCCGACGTAGGCCTGATGGTGTTGAAAGGCGGTGCGCAGAATCGAGGGGTCGTGGGGCAATTCGCCCTGCGGATGAGTCGTAATGGCGCATCGGATGGCAGGCCGAATGCCGGCGATGCGGACGTCACAGCCAATCGTCAGCGTGCCATCGAGCCATTGATCTTCAAGGAAACCGGGGGCGGCCGAGCCGGTATCGATGAAGATGTTGGCGCGAAAGCGGCGAGGATCGAAATCGGCGGTGCCACCTTGAAGATTGCGCAGATGGGCGAGCGTGCCGGTCGCGACGATATGGATTACGTCCTCATCGAAGAAGTCGCGGCTCGGCGGGAGACCGTCACCCCGCATGATCGCCTCGAATTCCTGCGGCGTCGGGCGGCCCGTACGGACGCGTTCGAGGCGGACCTCTCGTCTCAAAAACTTCGAGAGCATCGCAGGAGCTTCAGGGTCATCCGCTGCCACGATACCGCCGTCAGGCAATTCGATTAGAACCCGCGCGCCGGGGTCGTCGGCAGGATCTGCCGCATAGCGTGACTTCAGTGCGAGGAGCATCGGCCATGCACGCGCGCTCATCACGCCACCATACTTGAGCTCGCGCAAGGCCCACTGGCGGTCACCGAGAACGCCGCGTTCGGTAAGTAACGCTTCAGTCAGTCGCTCACCGCGCGTTGATTTCAATGGGAAGCGCCACAGTGAGCCGACGATTCCAACCTGATAGCTGTTCGCCACGTTCGTGGGTCCGAGCGAGAACGTTGGCCGGATTCCTCGCCTCAAGGGCAATGTACGTTCGGCATCAAAAGAGCGCAATCGTGCATCATCGAGCGCGAACCGGCAATTCGAGCTGCCAAAGAAGCGGCAATTTGATGCCAACCAGACTTGGCGGTTGCTGCCAAGCTTTTGGCCTCGGATCTGCCCCTCCGCCGGAAAAGCTCGAGACTTAATGGCAGGCACGGCCTTCGCATATGCATCATCAGGTGTTGCTCGAGGCAGGGTAAGGCTTCCGTCGCGTCGCCCATTATGGCTACAGCCGCCTGCCGTCAAGGGCAACGACGCGTCAGCAGATGGGCATGGCGTGGTGCGGAGCGAGAGGAGCGCTACGTGCCAGGTCCAAGCGACTTGGGGAGTGTGCTGGCGAACAATAAGGGTTGCCGTTCATCGCGGCGGCCCTTATTTATTCAAGATTCAATGCAGGCAAATATCGAATCCTACGTATAGTAGACGCCCGTGTAGGTCAAAGAGGTGCACCGCCTTCAGCTATCTATGCCTGTGCTTGACGCGCGGCGCGGCGGCTGAGAATCAGTCATAGCACCCATGCTGATCGTCGACGCGATCAAGCACCAAGGGCAGCATGACGAGCCGAGGATTATCATGAAGATGCAGCGGGCCAGGCGGTACTACGTATTCCTTCTACTGGGGACGATTGCGGCGATAGCCGCGCTACCGCCTGTAGCATTCGCTCAAAACGAGTCGCTGGCGGAGGCTTATCGGATAATCGAGTCGAAGCAATTCGTCGATTTGACTCATTCGTTCAGCCCGCTGACGCCTGTCTGGAGAGGCTTTGGTCAGGCCGCGTTCGCGGCGGCGGCTGATCCAAGTACCGGGCGGCCCTACTCCATCGATCATGACGGCTTTCATGCGACTTACTATGCGATGGTCGGGCAATATGGCACGCATGTCGATCCGCCGGCGCATTTCGATCCGCATGGCAAGACGATGGACGAACTGCCGCTCAAGCAAATGATTCTGCCACTGGTGGTATTCGATATCACGCCGATGCTGGCGAAGGATCCTAATCACGCGCTGACAGTCGACGACATAAAGGCCTGGGAAGCTGTTCATGGGCGAGTACCGGCGGGTTCGTTCGCGGCGTTACGAACCGATATGTACAAGGATTGGACGAGTAATCCCGCGCGGTTCAAGCGCTATCCATTTCCCGCATGGTCACTCGCTGCAATAGAGTTTTTATACGAGCAACGAGGCATAGTGGCCAATGGCCACGAGTCGATGGATACCGATATCACGCCCGGACTCGATTCCGAGACGTGGCTGCTACGCCACGGCCATTGGCAAATCGAAGTGATGGCAGGGCTCGATAAAGTCCCTGCCACCGGCGCTTTGATCGTAGTTAGCTGGGCGAAACCCGAACATGGGCTTGGGTTTCCCGCACGCGCCTTCGCGATTCTGCCGTAGATTCCAGCCTGGCATTACTCGATTCCCTGAATAATGCCAAATTGCTTAGAACATCGGCTCGTCGGGATCGAGGCCCATCAGCAGCCGCCCGGCAGGACGGTACATACGCAGATGCACAACGCGATGCTGGCAGGCAGTGAGGATATCGCGCATGTCGCGATCAAGCCTGCCGCTGCGAAAGATCGAACTGGTCGAAGCGGTATCGTAGAGAGTCGAGATGACATTCTTGGCCGACTGATGCGAGTAGGTAATCATCATCCGGTATTGCGCGCGTTGCCGCGGCGATAGGCGAGAGCCTTCGGTCAGGGTTTGCCACAGATCCTCCAGCGTGGCGTACACATAAGCGCGGGCGGCGCCGAGATGAGCCTCGGCCCATGCGATGGTCTCCTGAAATTGGACCTCATCGCGCAGCAGATGGTTACCCGGCATCACACGTTTGCGCAGGCTGACCTCCTCAACAAAATCGACGGCGCTCCGAGCGATACCTAACGGAACGCCGGCGTGCGAAACGAGAAAAAGCGGCGGAAAGGCGTAGAGCGGCCCCGTTATTATGGGACGCTGGGTCATGTCTGCGCTGTCGCTGAAAGGCACGAAGACATTATCGATGACCATGTCGTTGCTGCCAGTTCCGCGCATGCCCGTGGTATCCCAGACATCGACGATCGTGGCTTTCGCGGCCGGCACCAGAAGGGCGCGGAATTCCTGATGGCGGCCGACGCGGCGCGGTTCGCCATTCTCGTAAATGGTGGAGCCGCAAACGATTGCGCTGGCATGGCGGCATCCGCTGCCGAAGTGAAACGTCCCGCTCACGCGATAGCCGCCATCAACCAAATCGGCGCGTTGAGGCGGCCGCACCTGGCCTGCGATGACGCTGTCGAAACCGCCGAAAATTCGTTGCGCCGCGTCGGGTTGGAGGAAGGCGCTGAGAAAGCTTCCCGCGCTGGAGATCATCGACAACCATCCGACGGAACCCTCGATGCGGGCGAGTTCTTCGACGATGCGCACCTGGCTCATCGGATCGAGTTGCGAGCCGCCGTAGGCGACCGGCACGCCCATCCGAAAGATGCCGGCGCGCATCAGTTGCTGCGCGAGCTCGGGCGGCAGACGGCGCTCCGCTTCAATCGCGGGCGCGGCCTCGCGGATTTTCGGTTCCAAAGCTGTGATGGCGTCGAAGATCTCGTGAGCTGTCGGCGAAAGATGATCGGGTTGCATCGGCGGGACTCCTTGGACGTGCTCAAACTTGGGTAAGAATATACTTGACAACTCCATAGTCCAAGCGCATAATCTAAGTCATGGAGCCGACAACCCTTCAAGAAGCGATTGTCTACTTTTCTAGTTCTGAGAACTGCCGCCAGTATGTGGTAGCTCGCCGCTGGCCCAATGGCGTGATCTGCCCGCGATGCGGAAGCGACAGCGTAGTATTTCAGCCGAAATACAACCGCTGGCAGTGCAACAAGCGCCACGACCGACGCCAGTTCACGGTCAAGACTGGAACCATCTTTGAAGATTCGCCTCTCGGCTTGGCCAAGTGGCTCGCCGCCGTGTGGCTTATCGTGAACTGCAAGA
>DATKPK010000220.1:0-8358 GCA_035524095.1 Binataceae bacterium (SeqCode)
CAGCCGGTGTATGCGCTCGGCGGTTATCCCCCCGAGCGCATACACCGGAATCGACCCAGCGCAGCAAGCGGCGCCGAGTCCCTCGGCGCCGCTTGCCGTGCTGTAGGCAGGCTTTGACATCGGGTCGAAGACGGGCCCGAAGACGGCAAAGTCAGCGCCGCTGCTTGCGGAGGCGCTGACTTCATCCGGCCGATGAGTCGAAACGCCGATCAGCGCTGATGGCCCCATCAGCCGCCTCGCCTCAGCAACCGTCACTCCACCCGACGGAAGGTGGATGCCGTCCGCTCCGACCGCCAAGGCGACATCGAGCCGGTCGTTGATCAGCAATGGTGCTGAATGGCGGAGGCATATTGAGAGCGTCGCATTGGCGAGTTCGTAGAGTTCGCGCGATGCTAAATCTTTTTCGCGCAGCTGTACGGCGATCGCTCCTGGAAGCGCGAGGTCGTTCGCAGCTTTTAATGCCGCCTCGATTACAGCGAGCAGACCGCCATGAGACGCCGCTAGCTTCCGATCAGTGATCAGGTAGAGGGAGAAATTGGCTCGGCGCTCGTGCAAAGAGGGTATGGCAAGCGCAGTGACTAATCGATCAGTCCGCTGAGAGGACTTGACGCCGTCGCGTACAACTTCCGATCAATCCGTCCCGCCAGATACGCGAGCCGTCCCGCTTCGACGCCGAGCTTCATCGCCCGCGCCATAGCGATTGGATCCTTAGCGCAGGCAATTGCCGAATTGATCAACAGCCCGTCGCAGCCGAGTTCCATTGCCTCCGCCGCGTCCGATGCTGTACCGACGCCAGCGTCGACAATCACCGGTACCTTGGCCTGCTCCAGAATAATTCTCAGATTGTAGGGATTGCGTATGCCTAGCCCCGATCCGATTGGCGCCGCCAGCGGCATTACCGCGGCACAGCCCATTTCCGCAAGCTTAAGGCAGGTAACCGGATCGTCAGTAATATACGGCAGCACCCGAAAGCCTTCCTTGATTAGTATCCGCGCTGCTTCGAGCGTCGCCGGCACGTCGGGGAACAGCGTGTGCTCGTCGCCGATGACCTCCAGCTTGACCAAGTCGCCGACGCCGGCCTCGCGTGCCAGGCGGCAGGTCCGCACCGCGTCCTCAACCGTGTAACATCCGGCTGTGTTCGGCAGGATTTGATAAACCTCGGGGTCGATATAGTCGAGCAGATTAGGCTTGCTAGCCTCAGTGATATTCACGCGCCGCACCGCGACCGTCACAATCTCTGCGCCGCTTGCTTCAATCGCCAATTTGGTTTCAGCGAAGTCCTTATACTTGCCGGTGCCGACAATTAACCGCGAGCCGAATTTCTGTCCGGCGAGTTCAAATTGATCTGTTCTAGATCCCGTTCCGTTCTGCATACGCGTCCTCTGTTGTCGTGCAAGGCTGGCTGCGGTCAGCCGCCGCCGACGAAATTCACGATCTCGACCTTATCACCCGGACGAATTTCGACGCTGTCCCATGCCACCTTCGGCACGACATTGTGATTGATTTCTACGGCCACACGTCCCCGCTTGAGCTTGAGCCGCTCGATTAGCACGCCGATCCGTGCGTCGCCGATGAGCGTGTAAGGCTCTCCGTTGAGCTGAATTGTGATTTCTGAGGAATTGGTCATCGCACGCCGCCGGTCATCCATACCGGCCATTCGAGCGTGCTCTAATCCGGGCAGGCAATGTTTCCGTTTCTGCGCTTGGCTTCCCTCCGCCGGTATGACCCGGATCAGGTTCCAAGGGTCCTCGCTATCGAGGTCTCAGTGCAGGCCGCACGCCCCTAGCCGAGTGCCTATTATCACTCGCTATCCGCGAACTGTCAAAAAATCCATTTTTCATAAACAATACCTCGGTCATAACTGTTGAGAACTTCCGTTAGTCTTGTGGACGGTTCGCGGGCCACGCTTTGGCCCCCGATTGCACAGCCGTAGCTGCCGTCGGATGATTGCGATGGTGCGATTCTCTTCGCTACCGCGGCGTCCCGGTCGCGCGGAGCAACGACGGCTAATGTTCGAAGGCGGCACGATATAAAACCGTAAGGCAACTTTGACTCTGCATCATGACCAGGATCGCATGACCAGCGCCAACGATCGGCCCACTTTCGCGGAGATTGACCTCGGCGCCCTTCGCGCCAATTACCGCTCACTCACGGCTTACACTAACGGTGCCCGGATTATGGCCGTGGTCAAGGCTGACGCCTACGGTCACGGCGCGGTCGAAACCGCTCGGGTGCTGGCCGCCGATGGCTGCCTCCACTTTGGCGTCGCCACCGTCGAGGAAGCTCGCGAACTGCGCGCTGCGGGCCTCGATCAACGCATCTACTTGCTTGGCGGTTTCTTCGCCGATCAGGCCGAAGCGATCGTCGCTCTGAACCTGACTCCTGCGATCTTCGATCCGGCTCTGGTGGAGCCGCTGGCGGCGTGTGCCGTCAAATGTGGCCGTACGCCTTTTCCGGTCCATCTCGAACTCGATACGGGCGCAAGCCGCCTCGGGGTTATCCCGTCCGATCTCCCGCGCTTGATTGACTTACTGCGAGCCACGCCTGCACTCGACGTCGAAGGCGCTTGCACGTTGCTCGCCAATGCTGCCGATCCCTCCAGTCCGATTACTGAACACCAGTTGACCGTCTTCAAAGAATCAGTCGCAACTTTGCAAGCGGCCGGCTTAAACCTGCGACTAAATCATGTCGCCAATTCGGCCGCGATGGTCCTGCGTGAGGATGCCCACTTCAATCTGATGCGCCCCGGCCTCGCGATTTATGGTCTGCCGCCGGTTCCCGCCGTTCGCGACCGGGTTGATCTGCGCCCGGTGATGACGTTCAAGACGCGCTTGATGCAGGTCAAACGGGTTTCAGCGGGCAGTGGCGTCAGCTATGGTCATACCTTCATCGCGCCACGCGAGAGCACGATCGCGGTAATGGCGGTCGGTTACGCGGATGGTTACCGCCGCGGCTTGCAGCACGGCGGCGAAGTTCTGGTGCGCGGCCATCGCGCACCAGTAGTCGGCGCCATATGCATGGACTTGACGATGGCGGACGTTACCGATATCCCCGGCGTGCGTGCAGGCGATGAAGCGATTCTATGGGGTGGTGCGGGTGAGGCGATGATAAGTGTTAATGATGTGGCACGGATCGCCCAAACCATCTCATACGAGATGCTTTCGACGGTCGGCCGCCGCGTCCCGCGAATCTATCGAGGATAAAAGACCGGCGGACAAGGAGTCGCAAGCGCTAGTCCAGCCGATAGATCTGGCGGGTGGGTGTTGGAAGTTAGCCCTGGCTTGGATAGTTTTTGGCTAAGTTGGGTTTCGCGGGGGCTGAAATTTCTTGGAGCTAAGACGATGGCTACTGATGAAGCCCGCATCCGCCGTGCGTTGATCGGCGTCGCCGACAAGCAGGGACTCAGCGAACTGGCACGTGCGCTTGAGCACCATCGAGTTGAGATTATCTCGACTGGCGGCACCCGCAGCGCCCTGAAAGCGTCTGGCTTCAACGTCACTGCGGTCGAGCACTTCACCGACTTTCCCGAAATCCTTGACGGCCGCGTCAAGACGCTGCATCCGAAAATCCACGGCGGAATCCTCGCTCGCCGCTCCAACGAGTCGCATCGGAGGCAGATGGAACGCCACGCCATCGAGCCTATCGATCTTGTCGTCGTCAACTTCTATCCCTTCGAACAAACCGTTGCCCGCCCGGACGTGAGCCTCGACGAGGCGATCGAAAATATCGATATCGGCGGACCTGCGATGGTACGTGCCGCTGCAAAGAATTACGCCGATGTCGCAGTGGTCGTCGATCCCGCTGACTATCCCGAACTAATCGCCGAATTGGCCCGCCACGACGGTGCACTGACTATCGCGACGCGCTGGCGTCTGGCGCGCAAGGCCTTCGCCCGCGTCGCAGCGTACGACGCCGCAATCGCAAACTATCTCGGCCGCTTCGGCCTGGAACGTGATGGCATTCCTGATCCGCTTGGCGAAAGCTTCAGTCTGTCACTGCTACGTACAGCGTCGCTCCGTTACGGCGAGAATCCTCATCAGGCCGGAGCGATTTACGGCGACTTCGGCAAAATTACCGAGCAGCTTCACGGCCGCGAATTGTCTTTCAACAACGTCTTCGACATCAGCTCTGCGATTAATCTGATGCTCGAATTTCAGGATGTACTCGAACCCGTCGTGGCGATTCTGAAACACAATACGCCCTGCGGCGTCGGCGTGGGTGCGACTCTCAAACAGGCGTGGGACAAGGCCTTCGCGACCGATCCCGATTCGCCCTTCGGCGGCATCATAATCACTAATCGTGTCTGGGATATGGAGTTTGCCCGCGCCGTCGACGAGCTTTTTACCGAAGTCCTGATCGCGCCTGACTATCCCGCCGAAGTGCTCGAATTCCTGCGCAAGAAGAAGAACCGCCGTGTTATGCGCTTCCATCCGGACGCGGTCGATCGCAACGAGCTTGATTTGAAGAAGGTCGTCGGTGGCCTGCTGGTCCAAACTCCTGACCTGACAATCGAAGACCCGCGTCAGGGCAAAGTCGTCACCTGTCGCGCTCCTACGCCGGCCGAGCTCGACGCGCTCGCTTTCGGCATCCGCGTCTGCAAGCACATCAAGTCCAACGCGATCGCCTTCACGGCGGGCGATCGCACTCTCGCGATTGGCGGTGGCGCGACCTCGCGGATTGATCCGCTTTATGCCGCGCGCGAAAAGGCCGCACGTCTCGGCGTCTCTCTCAAAGGCTCGGTACTGGTCTCCGAAGCGCTCTTCCCCTTTCCTGACGGTCCCGAATTAGCCGCCGAGGCTGGCGCGACCGCAATTGCCCAACCAGGCGGCGCCGTCCGCGATAACGAAGTTATCGAGGCTGCCGATCGCCTCGGCCTAGCGATGGTCTTCACGGGCGTGCGCCATTTTCGTCATTGATGCGGCCTTTCACCCGTCCCGCTATAATCCCGATCCCATGACGGTTGCGCGCCAATGAAAGTTCTCGTGGTCGGCAGCGGCGGCCGCGAGCACGCGTTGTGCTGGCGGCTCCATCAGAGCCAGTCGGTATGGGGCCTGTTCTGCACGGGCGACAATCCCGGCATAGCGCAACTTGCCAAACCGGCCGCTACCGACCCTGAAGATAACGTCGCGCTGGCGGAATTCGCCGCCACCAATGCTATCGACCTCACGATCGTCGGTCCGGAAAATCCACTGGCTGCGGGCCTCGTCGACGAGTTTGATCGCCGCGGCTTATGCATCTTCGGTCCGACGCGAGCCGCTGCCCAGCTCGAATCAAGCAAGGCGTTCGCTAAAACTGTGATGCGCGAGGCGGGTATTCCCACGGCCGATTACGAAGTCTTCGATGACGCCGATTCCGCCCGCCGATATGTCCGCGGGGTCAAGCGGCCCTTGGTGGTGAAGGCCGACGGTCTAGCGCTCGGCAAGGGTGTGACGGTCTGCAACGACACCGACATGGCCCTGGCGGCCATCGCCGACTCGATGGATGCTGAGCGCTTTGGCTGCGCGGGCGCGCGCGTCGTGATCGAGGAAAAGCTGACCGGTGAAGAGCTTTCCTTCTTCGCACTGGCCGACGGCGAGGACGCGCTACCGCTCGGTTTCGTGCAGGATCACAAGCCGATTTTCGACGGCGACCGCGGTCCCAATACGGGTGGGATGGGCGCTTATTCGCCGGTTCCACGTTACGGCTCCGATTTCGAGGATCGCGTGATGCGCGAAGTCGTTCGCCCGACCCTGCGTGCAATGAGCGCTCGTGGCATGCCATTTCGCGGCGTCCTATTCGCGGGCCTGATGGTCGCCGATGATCGCATCAGTGTGCTCGAATTCAACACGCGTTTTGGCGACCCCGAATGCGAGGCGCTGATGATGCGCTTCGACGGCGACCTCGCCGAAACGCTCCTGGCTGTGGCGCAGGGCCGGTCCGCCGAGGCAGCATTCTCTCTATCGCCGCGTGCCGCCGTCAGCGTTGTACTCGCCTCGGGCGGCTATCCAGGCGACTATCGGAAAGGCTTCGCCATCAAGGGCCTGGAGCAAATCGAGGGCGGCGAACCGTCGCCGGCCAAAGTTCGCTGGGCGATGGATCGGGTGCGCGTCAAAGTCTTTCACGCTGGTACCGCACTTGATCAAGGCACTCTGGTTACTGCTGGGGGCCGCGTACTCGCTGTCACTGCGATGGCGACCGATCTGCGTGGCGCCATCGCCGCCGCCTACGAAGCCGCCGACATGATTCAATTTGACGGACGCCAGTTCCGGCGCGACATCGGCCATCGCGCATTGCCTGCAAGTTCCTAGCGAACCTATCTCATTGTATGAAAATGCTCCATTGCGACGATAATCTTGGGATTAGCTGCTATGCCTAATTCGGCTGCTATCATCGCCCACGATCACGCAATCGTTGCGGCTGTCAACGCATTACGCCAGGGGCAAATCGTTGTCTATCCAACGGAAACCTTCTACGGCCTCGCGGCCGACCCGTTCTCGCCAGACGCGATGGATCGTCTGTTTGCCTTGAAAGGGCGCGACTCCGCGAAAACCGTCGCACTGATCGCGCCCGACGCCGCTTCTGCTTTTGCGCTGGCATCAGACGTTCCCGCCATCGCGCGCAGGCTCTCCGATCGCTTCTGGCCTGGTCCGCTGACGCTGGTGCTTGCCGCCCGTATAGGGTTGCATGATTCTCTGATTGGACCGGACGGAGGGGTCGGCGTTCGCGTCTCGCCTCACTCTATCGCATCGGCACTCGCCGCCGGCCTCGGCCATCCGATCACCGCAACCAGCGCGAATCTCGCTGGCGAACCGCCCGCCACGACGGTTGCTGCCGCGCGAGCCGCTTTTAGCGACCGCGTAAGCGTCTATCTCGACGGCGGCGAGCTCACCGCAACGACTCCCAGCACGATCGTGGTTTGCGACCACAACGGTTGGCGCGTCATCCGAGCGGGCGCGATTGCCACCGATCAAATTATTGCCACGCTCGATGCAACGGAACCTCGATGACCACGTCTGAGCAACGCATCGAAGCATTCTCTGCCTTGGTCTTCGATACTGCGAAGGCTGGCGCCCTCCGCGATCTCATCGCGCCGCCGTACGACCTGGTCGATACTGCGCAGCAGCAAGCCCTCTATGCGCGCAGCCCTTTCAATGTGATTCGTCTTGAACTGAACCGCGACGCTGACCCCTACGCTTCGGCGGCTACGACCCTCGATAACTGGATCCGCGAGCGCGTGCTCGTTCGTCATGCCCCGCCGGCTCTTTTCCATTACACCCAGCGCTTCGAGGTTGCCGGTAAGCTACTCGCTCGCAGCGGGATCATCGCGCGCGTGCGCCTCGAGGCTTTCAGCAGCGGACGCATCTTGCCGCACGAAAAGACCTTTCCGAAGGCGAAAGAGGATCGCCTGCGACTCCTGACCGCGACGCGCACCAACATCAGTTCGATTTTCGGTCTCTATCCGTCCACCGATAGCGGCTTGAAGGCGCTCCTGGCGGCTATCGCGGCACGCACGCCTTCATTTGAAGCGGTCGACGATAATGGCTTCGCGCATGAGATTCGCAGCATCGTTGCCGGTGAAGAAATCGCCGCGATTCAAAGCGCGCTTGCTGAGGTGCAGATTCTCATTGCCGATGGCCATCACCGCTACGAAACGGCGCTCGAATATCAGCGGCGCTGCCGAGCCGCCCAACCCGATTCATTAGCGAGTCACGGCTATGATTCCGTAATGATGACGCTGGTTGCGTTCGACGATCCCGGCCTGGTGATTCTGCCGACTCATCGCGTTGTGCGCGCGATCGCTCCTGCTCCGCTCGCTTCATTTGCGGCCCGCGCGCGTGAGCATTTTATCATGGAAGAGTTTGCCTCTGGCAGTGTGCTTCAGTCCGCTCTCATCCAAAGAGGGCGAGGCGCCCTCGCGCTTGCACTGAGAGGTCAGGCGCTTCGGCTTCTGACCCTGCGCAATGCCGCTGCGATGGCCGCCGCCGCGCCCGATCTACCGCCCGCCGTGCGCGACCTTGACGTTGCCCGCCTGCATACTCTGATTCTTGACCGCATCTGCGGTATCGGCGCCGATCAAGTCCGACAGGGTGGTAACATCACCTACACGATCGATGCTCCCGGTGCGCTCGCGAGCGTTGCCCGCGGTGACGCCGATGGAGCCTTCCTAATGAATCCGCCGACTGTCGATGACGTCGCGCGCGTCAGTGCGATTGGCGCGACAATGCCCGAAAAGTCGACCTATTTCTTTCCCAAGCTGGTTACCGGCATGGTGCTGAATCCTCTTGACGTTCAGGTCGCGTGAGCGGGTCGTATCGTTTGCCATCATGCGCTCGCTCGATCGTCGATGAGCGCGGCTGATCATTTAGGCCGATCGCGCCT
>DATKPK010000221.1:0-14388 GCA_035524095.1 Binataceae bacterium (SeqCode)
CGCTTGCAATGTGCCAGTCGGCCATCGCGTGCCGTGCGTGATCAGCACGGCCAGATTCTCCATCTCGAGCAAGGTGGCGAGCTTGTTCTTTTGTTCCTCATTCATCCGCGACTGTTCTCCGCCAAACCAGCGTTAAATAGCTCTCGTCAGTCCAACGATACGTCGCACTGACTAAGCCTGACTTAGACGTTATGTTATCGAGAATTTAGAGTCGAACAGCGCGCAGCCGATTATGGGCCAGTTTGAACCGCTTGGCACTTAGAGAATCGACGCCCGGCAGTGCGCGAGCAAAGATGGCGAACGGCTAATCGCACCCCTGACTGATCCGCTAACTGTCAGTCGACGTCCTATCTTTCGATTCTGATACTCCAGAACGAACCCGCCTCATTCACTTCAATGATACTGTAGCCCTCGGCTTCCGCTGCACGCGGAATATCGCGGACGCCACGCGGATCGTCGATAATCACCTCGATCACTTCACCGCGCCGCATCCCTTCCAGCCGTACCTTCGCGTGCGCCCAATTGAGCGGGCACTTGATTCCGCGCAGGTCCAGCCGTTTATAGCTGCCATCAATCCCGGATTTGGGTGCCATATCCTCGGGACATTCTTCGACAGGGCTACTCCCGCTTGTGCACAACCGCGTTCAATCAACCGGCTGGATGCGATCAATGCGTTCAACCGCCCGCGTCAACAATTGGCGCATCACCGTTTCACTTTGCGCCCCAACCATTGGGAACTGCCCGACGAAAAAAGTCGGCACTCCGCTTACTCCACGCTGATTCGCCGCGAGCGCAGTGTTCTTGAGCCTCATCGAATAGTGGTTAGTCTCCAGCGCGTGGCTCAATTCCTCACGCGAGAGTCCTACTTCGCTCGCGAGGTCGCCGAGCACACTGCGGTCGCCGATATTCAGCCCTTCCTGGAAATAGGCCCGATAGACGCGCTCTTCAAAGGTTTCGCCGGCGCCTGCCTCCTTCGCGAATTCCGCCGCCTCCAGCGACAGGCGAGAGTTCATCAACAACTCAGGCGGCTTCATCGAAAATCCGGCATCGTTCGCCAGGCTCTGAATCCGCTGCCACACGGCGCGGCGCGTTCCCTCATCCATCGATCGATATTCGGACGCCGGCATCCCTTCCGCCGGCCACTCTGGATGAATCTGAAAGCCTCGCCAATCGATTTCGAGATCGAATTCCGGTTTCAGCTTGCGGACCACTTCGAAGCCGATATAACAGAAGGGACAAATGAAGTCGGAGAACATCGTCAATTTGAGCGCCATCGGCCTAACCTCTGTCCCACGATATAACGCACGCGTTGCCGCGGTCAAAATCGCTGCTAGCAATCAGCCATCGCGTTATCCGCGCTCGCATCAAACGTTTTATCCGTTTGGGAGGCCCCATGATTCTCGATAGCTTCAGGCTCGACGGCAAAGTCGCGATCATAACGGGCGCTGGACGCGGCCTCGGGCGCGCGATGGCCGTCCGCTTCGCCGGGTGCGGCGCCGATATCGTCGCCGCATCTCGCACCATCTCTCAACTCGAAGAGACCGCCGCTCTCGTTCGCAATCTCGGCCGCCGATGCCTCATCGTCCCGACCGATGTCGGCGATTCCGCGCAGGTCAATGCGATGGCCGCCGCAGCGCTCAAGGAATTCGGCCAGGTTGATATCCTGATGAACAACGCCGGCATCGGCGAGGATTCATTCGGCAAGCCAATCGATCAAATCAGCGACGAGGAATGGCATCGCGGCATCGACGTCAACCTCTCGAGCCAATTCTTCGCCGCCCGCGCGATAATCCCGCACATGGTCTCGCGCAAGCGTGGTAAGATAGTCAACGTCGCCTCCGGCTATGGCCTCCGTGGCGGGAAACATAACTATATGTACGCCTGTTCCAAGGGCGCAATCCTGCAACTCACCCGCTCACTCGCGCTGACCTATGCCGAGCACGGAATTCAGACCAACTGCATCGTTCCCGGCATTTTCCCGCACAATGAGGCGATGATGAAATTCTTCAAGGGCGGCAAGTTCATTCCGATCGGACGCCCGGGTCAGGACGAAGATGTCGGCCCGCTCGCACTTTTCCTCGCTTCATCGGCCTCGGATCACATCAATGGCGAGTTGATCATCATCGACGGCGGCGGCCTCGCTGGCGGCATCATCCCCACCGGCACCCTCCCCGAAATGCCCCCAGATTAAGCGAATGGGCAGACTCTGCAGCCGCTACCGGCGAGTGCAACGATCGGGGAATCGAAGCCTACCGCTCACCGGGCACCAACCGTCACTATCGTCGAGGTCGGCGCTGCGCCCGCAAATTAGCCGATGGCTGCAGGAGCAATAACCACAGCCCTGGAAGCTCCCCAGCACGGTGCCGCCAGCAAATGGCTGGTGACCGGCTCCGTGATGCTCGGCACGTTCCTGTCAGTGATGGACGTGAGCGTGGTCAACGTCGCGATGCCCCACATGATGGGCAATTTCGGCGAAGACCTGCTGACCATCACCTGGGTTTCGACCTCCTACAGCATCGCCGAGATTATCATGATCACGATGGCGCCGTGGTGGACGACGCTGCTCGGACGCAAACGGCTCTTCCTGCTCTCGATGGCGCTGTTTACTGTCGCCTCAATCCTCGCCGGTACCGCTCAGACCTTTCACGAGATCATCCTTTACCGCGTGCTTCAGGGAATCGGCGGAGGCAGCCTGATTCCAGTCTCACAGGCGATCGCGCGCGAAACTTTCCCGCCCAATGAGCAGGGCATGGCGATGGCGATCTTTGCAATGGGCGTCACGCTCGCACCCGCCTTGGGCCCGGTGGTCGGCGGCTGGCTGGTCGATAACTACGGCTGGCCGTGGGTCTTTTACCTCAACGTACCATTCGCGATCGCTGGCCTCCTGATGGTCAGCGCGTTCGTTCATGACCCGCCCTATCTCAAGCGCGGCATCGAACGTATCGACTGGACAGGCATCGCATTGCTGACGATCGGACTCACGTCGATGCAGATCGTGCTTGAGCGTGGCGAGGAAGTGGATTGGTTCGCTTCACATTGGATTGTTGCGGGCGCCGTGCTGGCGGTCGGCGGCTTGATTGCCCTGGTGGTTTGGGAGCTCGTATCAAGCGAGCCTGTGATCAATTTCCGCCTGTTCCGCAACCTTCAGCTCAGCGCCGGGTCCTGGCTGGGTGCGATGATCGGCTACGTGCTCTATGGCTCGAGTTTTGTATTGCCGCAGTTGACCCAGGACCTTCTCGGCTATTCGGCCTACCAAGCCGGGATGGTGCTGATGCCGCGGGCGATCGCGATGTTTCTCATGATGCCGGTCGTCGGGCGGCTGTATAATTACGTCAGTCCCCGCATCCTGGTGACGGCCGGACTCATCGCCGTTGGGCTTTCGCAGTGGTGGCTCGGTCATCTGGCGCTGTATGCGGGTTTCTGGACTATCGCGATGCCGCTCGTCGTCCTAGGCGCCGGCCTCTCGCTGCCGATGGTTACGCTGAGCACCGTATCGCTCAGCTCGATGCCGCGCGCGCAAATGACTGGCGCATCCAGCCTCTATACGCTCGCCCGCCGAGTGGCCGGCAATGTTGCCTATGCGATGCTCGCCACGCTGATTGACCGCCGCACGCAATTCCATCGCAGCCGGCTGATCGAGGGCGTCACCGCTCTTGATCCCAACTACCTCCGATCGTCGGCGGCGTTCAGCACCCGCCTTATGCACTTCGGATATAACTCCGCGGCTACCTCCGACCGTTCGCTCGCGATGGTCAGCGCGTTGGTGAATCGGCAATCAACCATGATGGCTTATAACGACGTCAATTGGATGGTGGCCGTCATGACGCTTGCAGTCCTCCCTTTTGTACTACTACTGCCCCGTCGGCGGCCCGATCACTCAGGCGCCAGCAGCCGCCCTTAAACGGTATCGCAACCCAACTCTGGATGATGTCATTCGAACGGATGAGCAGATGGTCTTCCCGAATTACTGAGTCGGAAGGACCTGGCGTCGGTCTCTCCCGTCGGCATCCGGGTGATTCAGCCCTTGCACCTGCATTTGTATCTCCGCTCCACGATTTTTTAAGCTGCAGCCATTCGCTTGCAGGCCCATGAGGACTTGCGATGGCTGACCGCAACGCATTGCCCAAAGGACTCAAGGATTTCGCTTTCGACGGCAAGGGCACCTTGCTTATCGGCGCCGAACATCCGGGGGCGGCAATCAAGCCCTCCGAGGCTGGCGCACATCCCAAGGCAGGCGTATTGAAAATCGCAATAGCCTTGGCTTTGTCTATCTTAAATAGCGCCGTTATAGCAGGCGCGGCTCCCATTGGACCATTACGCTACGACGTCTCTTTCGCGAAACTCCCATTCCGCTCCGGCGAGCAGATAGCTGAGTTTAAATGCGAGACGCGTTTGGCCTGGTTCGTTTCAATAAACAATTTACCCAACAATTTCGCCGTAAGTCTGGAGAACGGCTACGAAGGCAACAAATCGAAGGTTTTCGGTCAGATAACCGTCGGCGCAGGTTTTCCGGGCGACACGACTTACTTCGATTCATTCGCGGTTATCGAAAAGTGGAGCGATATCGAACCCGGAGAACATTTCTCCATTTCATGCACATTGGGAGTGTATTCCGGCCTCGACCCCGAAAACAGCAAATTCCGGCGAGTCATCTTGAAAGGTAAATACATCATTTTGACCCCAGTGCCATCTCCAGGTGAATCCCATCCAATCCATTAAGCGTCTATTTGTATCCTCGCCCTCCGTTCTTCTAATCTGCCACACTAGCTAACCGCGACTTGCGACAAGGACGTACGATGGCTGACCGCAATGCACTGCCCGAAGGACTCAAAGATTTTGCTCTCGACGGCAAGGCCGCCCTGGTTATCGGCGCCGAACATCCTGCCGGCCGCGTCGCGGCAATCACGCTTGCCGAGGCTGGCGCGCAACTCCTACTCGCCTCACAGGAACCCGGCACTGAGAGCCAGCTTAAGGATGTCGCCAAGACCGTAACAGCCACGGGTGGCAAAGCTTCGATTCAAGTTCAGACTGCTGCCCTGCGCGCCGACATACGCGCAACCATCGACCTCGCTCTCAAAGAACTTGGCGGGCTCGATATCCTCGTTACTGCGCTCGACCATCCCTTCTATGGGCCTGCCGAGACCGCCGAAGATTCCGATTATGACCGCGTGATGGAAGACAACTTCAAGGCGCTATGGGTTGCATGCCAGGAGGTCGGCCGCGTGATGCTCGAGCGGGGTGGTGGCGTCATCGTTAATCTCAGTACGGTTATGGCCGAGCGCGGCGTGCCCAACGCCTCGCTCTACTGTGCCGCCAAGGGTGCGGTCCGCAATCTATGCCGGGCGTTAGCCCTCGAGTGGGCCCGCAAAAATGTCCGCATCAACATGATCGAGTGCGGCTGGACAGATGAGCCGGACAGTCCCGCCGCTGTCCCCTCCGACTTCAGCGGCAAGCTGATCAAGTACCTGCCTTATCGTCGCCTGCTCAAGCACGAGGAGATCGCCGGTGCCTTGCTCTATCTGGTCTCACCTGCCGCAGGTTTCGTTACCGGCGAGGCGATCGCGATCGACGGTGGCCTCCTGTGCCGCGTGTGATCCACGGCAAAAATCCCAGCTACGGCGCCATTGGCGAGGCGTAGGTAAGTCCGCCATCGACCATGATCGTCTGCGCCGTGATATAGCTCGCCTCCGGCCGGCAGATCAGCTCAACTACTGCCGCAATCTCATCGAGCGCCGGCAGCCGCTTCAGTGCTGACCGCTCCGCGGCTACTTTCATCACCCGCTCGAAATCTTCGCCGAAATACATCCGCGACGAGTCGCTATCGATCATCCCGAAGTTCACTCCGTTGACCGTGATTCCATGCGCGCCAAGCTCGAACGCGAACACGCGCACCATATTTTCCATCGCCGACTTGGCCGCTCCGAGCACCCCATGGCCCGGCAGGTAGCGCATCGAATCGATCCCCGAGACCATCACGATTCGCCCGCCGTCCGACATGTACTTGCGCGCCGCTTGCACCGACGCGACAAAACCGCCGATGCTCAGGTTAAACGTGCGAGTCAGGTTATGCGGCTTGGCCTCGGTCAGCGGCTTGAACGCCGTCGCCGCCGCATTCACGACGAGCATATCGATCCGCCCCAACTCCTCGCCCGCCTGATCCGCCATCGCGCGTACCTGCGCATCGTCTTCCATATCGGCCTTGATCAGGATCGAACCGGGTGTGTAGACACGCACCTCATCGAGCGTATTGCGTGCACTCGCTTCGTCGCGCCGATAATTGAGCGCGATTGTCGCACTCGCTCCCGCCAGCCTGAGCGCGATCGCCCGTCCGAGTCCGCGCGTCCCACCCGTAATCAGCGCGACTTTGCCTTCGAAATCAGTCACTCACTCTCTCCTGATCGCTGAAATTCACCGAATTAGCCGAATTAACCGACTTAGAATAACGCCGGGACCGGAACGATCGACACGATTTTCACCCATTGCCCGTGCTTCACTTCAATCGCCCGATTTCCACCTGGCCCGTGTACAACATATTTTCCCGGTGTAAGCATCACCCGAAACTGCCCCGGAGTGCTCTCACCGCATTCACCCTTGGCGACCTGCGTCTTGTTTGCCTGATCGAAAATCCAGATGCATTCCCCGATCACGCCTTCGGGATCATTGTCGCCCGCCTTTGCGCCTGAAAATCCATAGACACCGGATTCACCGGACGCCTGCTCAATGACAGCAGGCGGGCCAACACTTTTCCGATTCACCCTGGCTGCCGAACCGTCAGCGCCATGATCATCCGCGAACGCGGCAATCGCTCCGCTCAACGCGATCACGACAGCAAGCAATGTCCATCGCGCTCGCTGAACCGTCAATCGTTTCACGAAATCCATCTAGGCCTCGTGAATTTCTGATGCCATCACGGCTCGGTTTGCTGCTTTCCGACCTCGCAGTCCCCTCTCACCAGCTTCATTTTTACTATGCGTACTGTCGGGCAGGCACAGATTGCACGGCCTGTCTTTTCCGGTCATTATTCTCCCCTAAGTCAAACAGAACCGGAAGGTATTGAGCGATGGCCGCGACGAATGAAAGCGCTTACCAGTCCCATATCGGCAAAGGCACCAAAGTATCCGGCAAGCTCAATTTCAAAGCGCCAACCCTGATCGAAGGGGAGGCCGAAGGCGAGATCAGCGGTGACGAAATCGTCATCGCGCAGGGAGCATTGGTAACCGCGCGCATCGCCGCATCGAAAATTACGATAGCCGGTATCGTCAATGGTGAGATAACCGCGCGCGAAAAGGTCGAGGTTCTCGCGAGCGCCCGCCTCAAATGCACGATCACTACCCCGAGCCTCGTCTTCCATGAAGGCGCGACCCTCGACGGTGACTGCAAGATGCCTGGTCACAAGGCGGCCGCCTGAGACCAAACTGTCGCCGCTAGCCGGTTTGCCTACTCTTTGCTAGCAGGGACGAAGCCATTGAGCCTGGTAATTGTTCCATCGCTCGAGCGCCGTTCGATGAGACGCCCCTTCCCGTCCAACTCAATCAGTTCCGTATCTCCCATTCGCGCCTCGTAGGACCAGCGCAGGCCGGTTTCATCGGTCGCCCGGCAGCTCTGCTTGAGTGACGCCGCCACCAGCGTCGCTGGATCGATCACTGCAACCCGCCCGGTCCATCGCGTCGTGCCCCGTGCCCGCACTCGCGCGATTAGCAACGCGCGAAACAAGGACAGTTCTGCACTGATTTCGCGAAAGCGGCCGAGCTTGACGAGAATCTCGTTGCGCCCTGCCAGCGCGCTGATACTCCCACGCAGCGTCTCATCGGATGCCTCATATGTCGCGTTACGCTTGAAGAAGCCCCTGTTGTAACTGATTTTAACCTGTTGGACCGTTCCTTCGATATCAACTATGGCTGCCACTTCTAGCGCATTCGCGCCGTCGGGCGACTGTCGTACGCCCCGGATTGCGGTTCCCGCGAACTCCGCCTCCTCGACTCCGAGCACGGCTCCGTGCCTGCTTATCTCATAGCGGTATTCGCCTACTGGCAGCAGCGTCCCCATCCAGTCGGCTCGCCCCTCTCAACCTTCGCGCGCGACCATCTGAGCGAGCCGTATCGCCAGTTCCGGTGCCGATGCCTCATGCTTGAAGAAAACGTAGATCGCTTCGGTCGCCGTTCCTAACTCGCGCAGCGTTTCCGCCCACCGCATCAACGCCTGGTCGTCGTAGGCCTCCATCCTGAGCCGCAGGTAAACGTGCGGCGCAGTCGTCACGACCGGCGAGCTTATCGTCGCGCTTTCCGCGATCACCATCGCCGCCTGATGGGCCCGCAGCAGGCCGTAGACCTCATCGTTGAACCAACTCCAATTACGAAACTCGAAGGCCGCCTGTACCCGGCGCGCTAATTGCGCAAGGAACGTCTCAAGCAATGCGGTATCGCATGCCATATCCGGTGGAAGTTGAAACAAAATTGGGCCTAGCCGATGACCTAGCGCCGTCGCCGTCTCGAGAAAATAATTCAGCGTATCGCCGCTGGTTCGCAGACGTGCGAAATGTGTAATCCGTTGCGGCGCCTTCAGCGCAAAGCGAAACTCGTCCGGCGTTTTGGTCACCCACCCCTCAAGCATCGAACGGCGCGGCAAGGCACGAAACGTGTAGTTTATCTCAACGGCTGGGAGTCGCTCCGCATAATAGGAGAGCATCCGTGCTCCCGGCAGCTTGGCTGGATAAAAATTACCAAGCCATTCCTTATAGCTGAAGCCCGACGCCCCGATTCTGATTACCGCCGCCACCCGGTCGGATCTCCTCCGCTCCCGCCCGACTGTTTTGCCTGGCGGGCACAGACTCCAAGCATCCGCATCATCGGCTTGAACGATTTGAAACGCATTTTCACGCTGCGATCGGCAAAAGAAACCTAGCGTCGAATCAGTCCGTCGGCAATCCGATTCTCTTCCAGAATCCCTGATGCTAACGCGATCCGTTCATTTTTTCGAAAAACAATCGTTTGTTACGATTTTAATGAAACCGGTCACGGTGCTATTACGTCCTAATGCTGGAGACATCCGCCTTATCCCGTCCTAGAATTGTTGAAAGCCGTTATTAAACTAGGCCTTTCAAGCATTCGAAGACAATTTATCCAGGGCGACAGTGGATTCTGCTTCTATAATCGTCGCTAGAAACAGTATTGGTTGTGCTCAAGCTTGCTTTATATTATTCTTATAGGCGCGCAGCAGCTTATTCTTGAAAAAAGCTGTTTACCTTCCGAAAAACGACGTTAAGAAGGCAGGCGCGATTTATGCTATCGTCCTTGGAGTGCGCAAACACCCGATAAGCGGTTACGCGAACCAAATACATCCCAAGTGAGTGGCCAATGTTAGGAAACCTCAAACGGAACAAGAATCTTGCTGACGCGAAAGTTCTCACCGTCAGCGAACTCTCCGAGTACCTCCGAGTACATCGTTCCACCATCTATCGCCTGCTCAAGAAGGGCCAACTGCCGGGCTTCAAGATCGGCAGCGATTGGCGTTTCAATGTCGAAGCGATCGACGAATGGCGGATGCATCAAGGCGCCGCGCAACTGGAAGAATTGCGCCAGAGCGAAGCCAGCTAGGTTCGCTTCTGCGTCCGGACGGTCGTTTCAATCGCCGTCCTCAATTTTTCGTTTCGCTACCGCCCGCCCGATGGGCGCGCGTGGAGTGCTGGGACCGGCGGTTGGCAATCGGCCGCCGACTGTCCCGTCATCAATGAACACTGCCGCCAATTCAGCCTTCGGCGTCAGTATAGCGTCGCTGGATCGCTTCGGGTGAGACGGTTAGTCGCCCAACAAGTGCCGCCTTACGAGGACCTCGCCTAACATCAGCATGATCGCGATCGGCAGCAATATCCCATTGATTCCACGATAACTCTGAACCGTAGCCCCGGCCGGACGCAGATCTTTCGCGACCGGCGCGTCGAAGAGTCCGCCTGTATTCTCAGCCAAGGCTCGCAGCAGGCCGTCATTGGCAGGCCGCAGACGCAATTCAGCCGCGTCAGCCGCGCCGGGTCCGGCCACTGCAATCGGACGCTGCTGCAACACGCGTTCGGTATCGCCCGCCTTAACCATCAGGACTACATCATATTTGCCGCGCGGCAACGGCGCTGATTCGCCCCGATAGAGCGCGTCCCCGACCTGCGTCAGCGCAACGTCGGCCGCCCGTCCCGGAGAGGTGATTCGTGCGAACAGATTCGTGACCGGAAGGGCGTCCGCCTTTTCCGCTTCGATCGTCAAGGTTCCGTCGGGCAAATCGGCGACGCGCAGCGTGAATGGCCCCGCGTCGCCGGACCGCGCCACCCAGCTAACCAGTTGCGACCAGAACTCTGCGTAATGGTCCCAACGGATCCAGGCTAGCGAGCCTAGCGAATCCGGATCGCCCGCAAACACTGCGCTGCGCCCGAGCTCGTATTGCCAAGTGATCAACAGTGGTGCGTTGATAGTGCCCTGAGTTACCTCGAGCGGCACTTCGGCCCCGTCTTTGGGATCGGTCTGATCGTAGAAATCCATCGGTGGAATCGTCGCTGGATCAATCCCATTTAGAATCCCGCTGCGAGCCTGCACGTTGACCCGGCTATGCTCATGGCGTTTGAAGTTTTCCGCCTCATGGGTGAGGTTGACGAGCAATTGCGGCAGCTTGGTGATGTCCTCTACTCGGTAAAAAATACCACCTGTATTGTGCGCGAAATCCTGCAACAACCGCAGATTCTCCAGGTCCGGACCAATCCGGATCGTCGAGACTGGAATCTGCTCCTTGGCGTAGTCGGCCATCAGGTCGTCGTGGTCGTGGTACTGCCGATTTGTGTCACCGTCGGTTAGCAGGATTACTTCCCGCACTGCGATCCCGCTGCCTAAAATTTCCCTTTCCGCGACTTCCAGCGCTTCCTTGAAATCAGTCCCTCCGCCGGGTTCCAGGCGCGAGACCCGGTTAAGCAATTCCTCACGATCCTCGCCCACGGGCCGCAGATGGCCCAGTACGTAAGGCTCCGAATCGAACGCGATCACCCCCGCATAATCGGTATCGTCAAGCTGATTTAGCAGCGCAATTGCCGCCTGCTTGGCGTAACGGATACGCTCGTAATCGCGGACCGCCGGGTAGCGCGAGTTGTAGCTCATCGAGTTTGACCGATCGATCAGCAAATAGACCGCGATCGGCTCACGCGTCGGTGGCGGCGGCTGCGGCTCGAAGGTTATCGGCAGAGTTTTCTCCAGGTCGCTGCCGTGGAATTTGGGATCACGGAGTGTGTCGCCCGTCACGATCAGCCCGCCACCGTAATCAGCGACATAGCGGTTGAGAGCGTACTGCGCGTTATCATTTAGTGCGTCAGCCGTGACGTTGGCTACCACGACGGCCTGGTAGGCAAGATAAACCCTCGGGTCGGTGGGCAAGTCATGCGGCCCAGCCTGTGCCACATCGTAACCGCGCAGTTGCAAAGCCTTGATCAAGCTGTCGGGCGACGACGACGCGATCACTAAAACCCGTGGCGGCGGCGCGACCGATAGCGCCGTCTCTGCCCCCGGATTAACTGTGACCACCGGCGGCGGCACACTGACTTCCGCTTTCAGCAGATATGCCCCCGGTTTCCCCATCCGATAAGGCAGTTCGAAGCGGTTAATGCCCGGTTGCAGGGTGATTTGCTGTTCCCCGACCACATTGCCGTCGCTCAGCAGCCTGATATGCGCGTCCTCCGGTCCGGCCGCTTCACTATCGATATCGAGCCTGAGTGCAAAGCTGGCTCCCGCATGCACCACCGCCGGGGCCGCAAAGTTGGTCAACGCGACGCGGGCACTCGAAGGCGGTGGCGGCGCCGCGCTGTAGACTCGCACGCCGTCCTCTGCCAGCGCCGGCAATTCGTCACGCGCACTTCCTTCCGTTTCGTTGCCATCGCTCAGTAGGATCAAATGCTTCTCATCACCAGGCGGAAACAAGCCGATCGCCGTCGTCAATGCTCCCCCGATATCGGTCGCAGTCGGGTCAGCATTTGAGCTCGAATCTGACGGCAGCCGTGGATCACCCAGCGGCTTGAGCAACTGGGCATCCCGGCCGAAGCCAATCACCGCCAGTCGGTCGTGCGGATTCATTGTCTCGCGAATCGCAGCCAGCCGCTCTCTCATCCAATTCGCTTGTTCAGGCGCAATCGAACTCGATTGGTCTATCGCAACGACCACGGTCATCCGCCGCGCCGCCGATCTAACTGGCACCTGTAATCCCGCCATCATCAGGATCAGCAACGCAAACAGGCCAAGCCGCAGAATCGTCGAGAGCGCGCCGGCCCACACTCGTCCCGCTTTTATGGCGAGTATCCCCGGCGCCATCGCGATCGGCGCCGCCGCAAATAGCCACAGTATCGAGGGATGATTAAACACCGCTCACCCCCCAATGCTGCGCACGCCGCGCCAGCCATAACGACTCGCCAAGTAACGCCAGCAGCGCGAGCGCGATCAGCGGTGCGGTGAAGGGCCGCACCTCGAAGCCACCACTCCGCATCGACGCCAGCCGCGCCCCCGGATTCGCCGCCGCCGCAACCGTTTCGTTTTCGAGGTCCGATTCGCTGGCATCATAATAGTTCGCCAGCACTTGCCTTTCGGTGCTGTCACCAACGAGCCGATAACGCCCGGCTAGCAATGGACGGAAGCGCACTTGCCCCCATTGGTCCGGGACGATCGCTTGTACGGTCCCGTCCGGCGCGACCAGCCGCGCTGACTTGCCAGTTACCGCAAGCGCGACATAGCTGCCGGTCGTCGCTACCTGCTCGTTCGATGGCGCCACCAGCCGACGCAGCATATCTACCGTAAGAACCAGCGCGTCCATCCGATCTGGATCGAGCAGCATATGATCCCGTACATCAAACGCGATCACTCCAACGGCGCCGCTCGCCTTCTCGCCAATCGCCGCGAGTGGAATCAGTGTATGGTCACCAACACCCGCGCCTTGCGCGGTGGCGGTCATCCAGCCGGGCAATTTGATCACGCGCGACGGGCCTAATATCACCGGCGCGGTCAGCGCGCCCGCTCCGGCCGTCTGCTCCATCTCGGCCAGCGCCACCGAATTGACCACCTCCGCCGGACTGTTGTCCGGCACTCCGGGAAATGGCGGTTCGGGGAAGATAAAGAGCCGCGCTGCAGCGGCGATCCCCTCGCCGCTGCAATCATGCAGCAGTGCGAGTGCATATTTCTGCTTGCTGTCGAAGCTATTCTTTTCGGTGGGATCGCCGGCACTGACGATAAAATTGGGGTTAACCGCCAACACCAGACGCGCCAGATCGTCTCGCACTGACGGCTCCGGTGAGAGCACGATCGCATGCTCGGAGGCGATCGCAGGCGCGAGCGCAAAACGCTCATTATCCGCCGCCAACGGATCGGGGGTGAGGATTCGTGCGTGAACCAAACCGCCGGCCGTCAGCGGTCCGAATGGCACCATCATCTCGCCACCCGGTTCAGCGATCAGCTTCGAATGAAACACCTCATGGCCATCGGCGTCGATTTTCAGCTCGAACGGCTCCGAATGGGGTGAGAAGTTACGGATCAGGCAGCGTCCCAGCGTGGACTTCGGCATCCCCGGGTCCAGCGTGACGATCGCCAGGTTAGGCGCTGCGCCACCGACCTGGTTGAACTTGACCACAGCCGGCAACGCGGCGCCCTCGACTACGCCTTGCGGCAGCGGCCGATCACTATACAAGTCGATGCTATCCGCGCTGCGCGCGCGAATTAACGCCGCTCGCGCCGCCGCTGGACGCGGCGCAACGTCCACCGCGTGCATGGCCTCGAGCGCTGCGCGCACGTCCGCTTTGCGATTGGTCATCGGCATTGGCGTCTGCGCTTCGAGTGCGTAGGTGATGATACTGAATTCATCGCTGGCCTCGGCCCCGTTGACCATCCGCTCCGCTGCCCGACGCGCCTCATCAAGCCGCGTGCGACCATCTACGCTAGCGCCCATCCCTGCGCCCAGATCGAAGACCAGCGCATGACGCCGGAAATGGCCCGGTGGCCGTCTACTCCTGATATAGAGCCCAGCGATCGCCAGCGTGAGCGCCGTTAATGCCAGCGCCTCCAGCCAGAACGGCAGATCCAGCCGTAAAAATCGGCTCTTAGCCACCGGTGCCGGGATTTCCTCGAATAATATCAGCGACGCGACTTCTATCGTCGGCCGTGAGCGCGCGCGCAAATAGATGAGCACAAGCGCCGCCAGGCTTGCCGCGTAAAGCAGGTTGATCGGTGCCAGCAGACCCATTTCAGGCCATCACCCCAAAACGTGGAAATTCGCGCGCCAGGATCTCCTCGAGCCGCGAGGCGCCAAAGGCCGGCATATAAGTCACTCCGCGCCGCGCGCAAAACCCGCTGACCTGCGCCGCGTGACGCTCAGCACGTTGACGGC
>DATKPK010000222.1:0-36375 GCA_035524095.1 Binataceae bacterium (SeqCode)
CTCCCATCCGCATCCGGCTATGTCCGTTCGAGGCTTCGCCATGTCCGAATCTCGATTCGGTTACCGGGCTAGCCCCGGCCGCGCCAGGCTCGCGAGCACGGCCTCAGCTGCACTCTCGCCGCCTGCGATACAATCCGGGATCCCGACTCCGCGCAGATACGCCCCCGCCAGTACGAATTTATCGATTTGCGCCGCTTCCTTTTCGATCTCGCTCACGCGTCCGCGATGGCCCACCAAATACTGCGGCATCGATTCCGGCCACCGCCGCACGTATGTAAATAAAGGTTCCGCTATTACGCCGAATAAATCTCTGAACTCCTCGCGCGCCGCCGATTCCATCGCCGCATCGTCCTGTTCCATCATCCTGCGTTGCAACGCCCCGCCGATAAACACTCGCGCGAGGATCATCCCTGCGGGCGCGCGCCCGGCAAACTTGAGACTCGAAAAGCTTCCGGCGATTATTTTGCGCCGCTCGATAATCGGCACTACGAAACCGAAACTGTCTGGCGGCTTTCCGAAATCACTCACGCGGTATGCAAGGTTGACCGTCGCCGCCGACGCATAACCAATCTCGCGCAGCTTCGCCGCCAGCGGCGGCGCAACTCCTTGGATCATCCCAGCCGCTGCATAGGCTGGCGCGGTGCAAATGACTGCATCGGCTTGTATCGATGTTCCGTCAGCGCATCGCACCGTCCATTGCGCATCTCCGCCTTCCGACGTCCGCGTGATTTCCGTAACCTGCGCCTTGTTTCGAATCGATCGCCCGAGCCGCCCCGCCAGCGTCTCGACGATCTTGTCCATCCCGACACGAAAGCTCAGGAAGAGGCTCCAGCGTGCGCCGCTAGTACCGCGTGCCTGAGCCTGCTTAGTCTGCGCCGCCGCCTGAAGCCCGCGGATCAGGCTCCCGTGCTTCTGCTCCATCTCAACGAAGCGTGGCAGCGTCGCCCCGATACTCAATGTCGCCGGGTCCGCCGTATAGATTCCGCCCGCCAGCGGCTGCGCCACGCGCTCGAGCACCTCTCGCCCGAGTCGCCGCGTGACGAAGCCTGCCAGACTCTCGTCGCCGTCAGCCGAGCGCTTCGGAATCCATGGCTCCATCGCGATTCTGAGTTTGCCCCACGGACTGAATAGTTCGCTACGCCACACCGGACCCATCCAGGTTGGCGCCATCAAGGAAAAGCCCTCCGGAATCGGCACCATACGCCCGCGCCGTACGACTAACGTCTTGCGAAATTGTTCCTGCGTGTTGATCAGCTGACCGCTGATTCCGAGCCGCTCCGCGAGCTTACGCGCAGCAGGTTTTTCTGACAAAAAGGAGTCCGCCCCCGCCTCCATCACGAACCCGTCACGCCGGATCGTTTCAAGCGCGCCGCCTACGCGCTCACCGCTTTCCAGCAATGTCACTTCTACCGGCATCTCGCGCGACGCCGCGCCTTCCCGCAGCCGCCATGCCGCTGCGAGTCCGGTGATTCCCCCACCAATCACCACCACCCGCGGATATCTTGGCGTCTCACTCATCAGCTTGATTTCTGCGCGATGCGCCGCGCTTCCGCCCGCCGGCCCTTACAGCATCGCTTCGACGATTCCCGCCATCATCGCGATAAATTCCGGCGCATCTCCGACCGTGCCCGCACGCTCCATCCGCATGCCTGCTCGCTCGGCAAGTGCCCGCGCCTCGACATCAAGGTCGTAGAGCACCTCCACATGGTCAGACAGAAAGCCGATCGGCACGACCACCGCCGGATTCGTCATCGTTGGAATCACCTTACCGATATCCGGTTCGAGCCACGCGTCGCGCGGACTTCCGCTGCGGCTCTGATACGCGATTTGCCATCGCTCGATTCCCACGGCCTCCGCCGTCAGCCGCGATGCCTCCTCTATCTGCGCGACATAAGGTGCCCGCTCCGCCATCGCCACCGGAATACTATGCGCCGTAAAGATCAACTCCGACGACACCCGCTCCTCCGACGATAACCGCGCGAGCGCTTCCCGCACGCGCCCCACTACCGCCGTTATATAGCGCCTATCCGTATGCCAAGTATGCGGATAGATCACTTCCGGCGCTTCCATCCCAATTTGCCCGCGCGCCTCTTCGACTTCCGCCAGATACCGCTCCCAGCTCGCCTCGCATCGATAACCCGCCAGCACGAAGCCCGCCACTCGCCGGATTCCGCTACGGCTCAGCTCACGTAACGCATCCTCGAAAAACGGCGCCGCATTGCGCATGCCAACCGCGACGGGAACTTCATAGCCGTCGTGCCTGAGCTTCTCCCGCAACGCCGAGGCCTGCCGCATCGTCAATTCGTTGTAGGGCGACCGCCCACCCATCACCTCATAGTGATGGACTACTTCCTCATAACGCTCGCGCGGCACCGGCCGCCCCTTGAGCACGCGATCGAGAAACGGGCGTATCTCTTCGTGCGAGTTCGGCCCACCGAACCCGATCAGCATCACCGCGTCGGCCTTCCCGCTCGCTGTACTCATTACTGCGATACGCTCGTTACTGACTACTTTTGATAACTGGCTACCGCGAATTGTCGCGACAGACTGACGTTTTGATATTCAGTTCAATCTCAATGACGTGCGCTCAATTCATGCACCGCCTCGACCAGCGCAATGACGTGGTCCACCGGCGTCTCCGGCAAAATCCCATGCCCCAGGTTAAAGATATGCCCCGGCCGTCCGCCCGCGGCATCGAGAATTGCCTTGGCCCGCCGCCGGATTTCCACCGGCTCTGCAAACAGCGCGATTGGATCAAGGTTCCCTTGCACGCCAATGTCGTAGCCGAGCCGCGCCCATGCCTCCGCCAGATCGACCCGCCAATCCAGCCCGATCACGTCGCCGCCCGCCTCGCACATCAGTTCGAGTAAATTCCCTGTCACCGTTCCGAAATGGATCACAGGCACCGCCTTGCCAATCGCCTCGATCACGCTCCGCGTATAGGGCAGCACGAACCGCCGATAGTCATCCGGCCCCAAACTCCCCACCCAGCTATCGAAAAGCTGGACTACATCAGCGCCCGCCTCAATCTGCATTTTTAGATAGTCAGCCGTTACTGCTGCGATCAGCGCCATCATCCGATCCCATACGTCGGGATTCGTGTACATTAGCGTCTTGGTCGCCTGGTATTGCCGCGACGCGCCGCCCTCAATCAGGTACGACGCCAGCGTGAATGGCGCTCCGGCAAATCCAATCACCGGCTTACGATCGCCCAGCGACGAACGCACAATCCGAATCGCCTCGCCCACATAACCCAGCGAGTCCTTCACGTCGATCGGCGGTATCCGATCAAGATCCGCCGTCGTCCGCAAGGGCCGATCGATCATCGGCCCGTCGCCCTTTTCGTAATGCAGCCCAACGCACATCGGCACCAGCGGCAGCAGAATATCCGCAAAGATTATCGCTGCGTCGACCTTCAGCCGCTCGACCGCGGTGACCGTCACCTCTGCCGCAACCGCCGGCCGCTGGCACATTTCCAGAAACGAAAGCTGGTCGCGCACTTGCCGATACTCCGGCATGTAGCGCCCCGCCTGACGCATCAGCCAGATCGGCGTGTACGGTGCCGCTTCACGCCTGCACGCCTTCATCAGCGGATGCTCCCGCAGACTCTGCTCTTTCACCAGCGGCAAATACTCACGCCCACCCGTCTCGACTCGCGCCGCTTCCATCGCCTTCTTTACCGCCTCAATAGGCCGCGGCCGTTTGCCCTCAAGTATCGCCGCCGATCGCGCCGCCGCCTCTTTCACCAGATGGCCGAGCTTCGGATGACTCGGTTCGAGATCGACTTCTATCCCTCGATTCCGCAGTTCCTGTGAGCAGACCGGCCCTATCGACCCGACCGCTGCCCGCTTAAACCCTGCCCGCAGCGCCGCGCCAATTCCCTCCGCTTCCGCCACCTGCACGACGTTCGTCACTTGTGTCGCGCTGGTGAACAGCACCACGTCCGCCTCGCCCGCCGCAATCTGCTTGATCGCTTCGCGCAATGGCCCGCGATCCACCGGCAGCGTCCATCGATAGACCGGCACGACCGTCACGCTCGCGCCACGCGCCTCCAGCCCCGCGATCAGGTCGCGATTCGTCACTCCGTATTCCTGGATCGCGATCCGTTTCCCCTCCGGTCCAACGATCCGTACGACTTCGGCCAACAACTCGCGCCACGTATTCGGTTCCGGCACCACGATCGTCGGCACGAATCCCAATTCACGCATCGCCGCAACTGGCTTCGGCCCGCGCGCGACAGTCGTGATCCGCTTCAGCGCCGCCACCACCTCTTCACGCGCATGACGGCTCTCGACCACGCGGAAGAGCTCGCGCGTCCCAACCCCCGTTAGGAAAATCACGCAATCGAACTCGCCCTTGATCACCCGCGCCGCCCAATCGAGGGCCGCCTGATTATCTTCCAGCGGCACTTCGCGCATCGACGGCGCGACCGTCGCCCGCCCGCCATAACGCTCGATTAGCGCGCGTGTCTCGGCCGCCATCCGGCTCTCAAACGCGATTGCCCGCAGGCCCTTGAAACCACTCTCAACGACCTCATCGCTAACCCTATTCGTTTTCGCACTACTCATCGCGCGCTCTTGCGCATCGTGTCGCTCATGCGCCTCATTATAGTCCATCGCCCCGCCGCATCGCAGCGCCATTTTGCCCTGCCCGCCGATGCTATGTTACGACTCACCGTGGAGGCCCTGCATCGCCATGAGTGAATCCGCCGCCGAATCAGTTGTATTGCTTGCCAGGGACGGCGCCCTCGCGATCGTCACACTCAACCGCCCCACCAAGCTCAACGCCCTCAATCGCGAGTTGCGCACCGAGTTCTGCCATACGATGCAAGCCCTCCGCGACGATCAGTCCGTCGGCGTAGTGATCATCACCGGCGCCGGACGCGGCTTTTGCGCCGGCCTCGACCTCAAGGAACTCGGCGCCGATTCCAATCGCGAATCCGGTGCCGTCGTCCGCGATACTACTAACGTCAGCTTCGTCAGCGTCATCGAAGATATGACCGTGCCCGTCATCGCTGCCGTCAACGGCTTTGCGATCACCGGCGGCTTCGAGCTCGCCCTCGCCTGCGACATTATGCTCGCCGCTGAGTCCGCCCAGTTTGCCGATACCCACGCCCGCGTTGGCGTGATGCCGGGCGGAGGAATGTCCGCGCGTCTCCCCCGCGCCGTTGGCCTCCGCAAGGCTAAGGAACTCTCGCTGACCGGCAATTATCTCTCTGCGCGCGAGGCCGAGCGTCTGGGCCTCGTCAATCGTGTCGTCCCGGACGACCGTCTCCTCACTGAGGCCCGCGAACTCGCCGGCCAGATTCTCAGCGGCGATCAGAACTTCGTCCGCCAGATGAAACAACTCTACGATCGCACTTCACGCACCACCCTCGAGGACGCGCTGCGCATCGAGCAGGAGACCTTCCGGGCGTTCAACAGCAGTTCCAAACTCTCCGACTTCGACCGCCGCCGCGAGGCCGTGATGCAACGCGGACGCTCGCAAACCCGTTCCTAGCATCATCCTTTCTCAACTCCCTGCCGAGGCCATCATGCTCAAGCCACCATCATCTATCCGCCCGCTCGCCGCCATTCTTCTTCTCGCCCTCGCGATCACCTGTGCGCCGACTCCTCGTGCATTCGCCGCCGATACCGGCTCCGTCCAAAATGAATCCGCGATTCCGGCGGACAGTATTCCCAAGCCGATCCTGGCCGCCGTCAATTCACCCGATAGGCCCGCCACCGATCGCGCGATGGACGCGAGCCGCCAGCCGGGCCAGGTGATGGCCTTCTATGACGTCAAGCCCGGTATGCATGTCGCCGACCTATGGGCTGGCGGCGGCTACACCACCGAGCTTCTCGCGCTGATTGTCGGCCCAACCGGCAAAGTCTATTCGCAGAATCCTCCTCCCGGCACCAAATTCCAGAAAATGGTCGACGCCTGGCAGGCGCGCCTCAAACAGCCCGCCCTCGCCAATGTCACCCCAATCACCGAGCCCTTCAGCGCTCCCGACGTGTTAAAGGGTGTGCCCCCCAATTCTCTCGATGCCGTCTTCATCAACCTCAACTATCACGACGTGGTCGGGATGGGCTTCAGCACCAAGACCCTCAATCAGACCGTCTTTGATTCCCTCAAACCGGGCGGCGAATATTGCATCGTCGATAACAGCGCGAAGGACGGCTCTGGCGCGCGCGACGCCTCGACCATCCATCGCATCGATATCAACTACGTCATCAAGCAGGTCGAGCAGGCAGGCTTCCGTCTCACTGCTACTTCCGATGTTCTGCGGAATCCCAAGGACGATCGCACCCTGCCATTCTGGAAGATGAACCACATGCAGGATCGCTTCATCCTCAAATTCGTCAAACCCGCCACCCAAGTCTCTCGCAATGAATCGTCGCCCGTTTCCTTCGGTAGCCAGATGCAATGACGCTGGGCCTGACGATCACGGCGTCCCGCACAGCGTCCCGTTGATATCGCATTGCGGCGTGATATCCAGATCGCGCTGCTCCTGATTTAGCTTGTAGATTTCCTTGTTAGTCTGTTCATTCGGATTACAACCGCACAACTGGCTCGCGCAACAACTGCAACTCGCCGCCGTCTCTGCCTTCACGATCTCCGAAATATCGCACTTTGCCAGCTCCGAACACGCCGTCCCCAGCAGATTCCGATCAGTGCACTCGTCAGTACATAATGTCGCGTCGCATGTATAACCCGTCTGCACCCCCTCCGCCTGCTTGCACGTCTTGTACTCGTCGCAAACTTTGGTGCAATCGACGCCGCTCTCCGGCGGCAAAACTGTAGTGCCCTCTTTGTAAAGCGGACAGCCGAAGCCTCCGGGGGCGTCGGGCACACAACCCGTCGGACTCGGCGCCGTCGCCGCCGCTGGCCGCGATACGGCTTCATTATCCGTCCGCACATTCGAACTGATTTCCGGCGTTGGTGTTGGTGACGGCGACGGTGGTGCATACGCCGCCGACCACACCAGATCACCACCGAGCGTACATGCCTGCTCATTCTGCCCAACCTGATACGGACCGTTGAACGTCGGACACGAGCAATTGACTATTCCGGGCGTCGTCGTCGCGTCGCAAGGCGCCGTCATGCAACCGGCATAAAGGTCAGTGCCGCAATTCGTCTGCCCGATCCCATTAGTCGGAATACAGTCGAAGCTGAAGGTCGAAAACATCTTCGCATTCGGAATCAACGTGCCCTGATTGATCGACTGGCAGACCGGCGCCGAATTGGTCGTCTGACACAGGCTGCCGTCAACGCCGCATTGGGCAATCGTATTCTCGTAGACCGAGTGATTCAGTATCGAGTTGATATCAACGTAATAGACTCCGTAGGGGATGTCGTAACAGTTGCAGTTCGCGTAAAGCCCATTCTTCGTCAGCGTGCATGACAGGTCCTGCGGCGACCCGCTCGGGCCCGAGTAATAGCACAGCGCGTACGGCCCACCACGGCACGGCACGAAGTTCGTATTCTCCAACACGATATTCGCGTACGCCGGTCCATTCGGCGTTGTCCAGTTATCTGGATTACTCCAGAACGGATGGGAATTCGGTACAAAATGAACGAACGGTGTCGGCGCCGGCGAACTGCTGCTATCGCCGCCGCAGCCCGCGATCAATATCGCCATGACGATCGCAGCAAATATGAGCGCTATCGCAGCCGCGCCGTCCCGCAGTCCGTCGGCATATGCAGAACCACTCACAATGGCGCGCCGATCCCATCCGGCTGCGTGCCAACCGCTCATCCAAACTCCCCCTTTTGCCGCGCCTATACTCAGCTGCGCCCTCGCGATGCTACTCTCATCACCGTTTCGGCTTCGCCGTTAGTATAGGAGGCTCCCATGAAAATCGGCATCACCATCGGTATCGCCAATGCCGCCCGTCCCAACGTCGTCAAAATCATCGCGGAACACGCCGACCGCCTCGGTTTCGGCACGCTATGGGCCCCAGAGCACGTCGTTCTGTTCGACCGTTACACCGATTCCAAATATCCCTATTCCACCGACGGCCAGTTTGCCCTCCCCGGTTCCGCCGACTGGATGGACCCCTTTATCACGCTGAGCTTCGCCGCCGCCCACACCAGACAAATCCGCCTCGCCACCGGTATCTGTCTCGTCCCCGAACATAATCCCCTGGTGCTCGCCAAGGTCATCGCCAGCCTCGATTTCCTCAGCTCCGGCCGCTTTGCCCTCGGCGTGGGCATCGGATGGTCCGCGGAAGAATTCTCGGCTCTAGGCATCCCCTTCGAGCGGCGCGCTGCTCGCACCCGCGAGTATATCAATGTGATGCGCCAGTTATGGAGTGAAGAAAAAACCAGTTATGAAGGCGAGTTTGTCAATTTTCACGACGCTCGCAGCTTTCCCAAGCCGCCGCAAGGCGCCAACTTACCGATTATCTTCGGCGGTGAAAGCGCACCGGCTCTGCGCCGCGTCGCCGACTACGGCACTGGATGGTACGGCTTCAATCTCGACCCTGCCGAAGCCGCTGCCAAGATTGAACGCTTGTATGCGCTCGTACGCGAGAAGGGCCGCGACCCCAAGGCCATCGACATCATCGTCTCGCCCTATACCAAGCGCATCACCCCTGACGACTTGAAGGCATACCATCAAGCCGGAGTTCGCGAGCTTGTGATCTTCTTCTCTATTCCGAAAAACGACGAAGAGATTCCCAAACGCCTCGAAGAAACCGCCCGCCTATGGGTCGACCCTGCCGCTAGGCTGGGATAGCCATCGGTCAAAAGACAGAGGCGCCGTCACTGTTTCCGTGCCGGCGCTATCAACTTTTACTGAATGTCCGATACTTAAGTTAGATCGACCAACTGGCAGTTTTACTAAAGCCTGCAGCTAGGCGGGCGCATTTGACGACGTTGAGCAATTCGCACATACCAGTCGATTATTCTACCCTCCGGTTTTCGGCCCAACAGATCGGTGAATAATCCATAGGCAAAGAGTGGCGAGTAGAAAATTAAAATACCTGCTACCGCTAGTGGCAGGTTCAAAATTATCAGAAGACTCTGGAGGAAGAAGAGGATGGTGGAGATCGGCCACCGCCAAGCATCGTACTGAGAGCGAAGCCTACCGAAGAACCCTGGTGGAAAAGGCCGAAAGTCTGCTGCGGCACCGTATTTTACGAAACCAGCCACAGCAGCCAGGAAATAAAAGATAATAACCAAAATTATTGCGCGATAGATCAAGAGGAGATACCAAACTAACTCTAGTCCATGAATCCTAACTCTGGCGTGCAACGATTTCCTTCGCCTGTTTCACATCCGACGCGATCTGCGCCGCTAGCGCCGCCCCCGACTCAAACTTCTTCTCCGGCCGAATCCGCTCGATTATCTCCAGCTTCACTTCCTGATCGTAGATATCGCGATTGAAGTCAAAGATATGCGCCTCAATTGTCCGCTCCGGCTCTGCGAACGTCGGCCGCATCCCGATATTCGTAATCGATCCATGTGCGCTGCCATCCGCCAACACGATTCGCGTTGCATAGACTCCGTCGGGCGGCAGCAACTCCGTACGGCTCTGGAGATTCGCCGTCGGAAATCCGATCGTTCGCCCGCGCTCGCGCCCATGCACCACCGGCCCGCGCAAAAAATGACATCGCCCTAAAAGCCTCGCCGCCGTAATCAGGTCGCCTTCCCCGATCACTTCGCGTACCCGTGTCGAGCTCGCCTCGATTCCTTCCACGGCTACTGGCCCGACGATCCGCGTCGCGAAACCGAACTCACGCCCCAACTCCGTCATCACCTGAGCGCTGCCCTTCCGCTGATAGCCGAAATTCACGCTGTGGCCCACCACGACGGTCCGCACGCCAATCCGCTTCACCAGGTATTCGCGTACGAATTCGCGCGGCGTCAGTCGGCTCAACTCCTGCGTAAACTCCAGCACCAGCACCGCGTCGAGGCCGGACCGCCCAAGCAATTCGAGCTTGTCTTCTGGCGTCAGGATTAGTTTCGGCGCCCGCTCTGGCGCCAAGACCTTAGCGGGCAACGGATCAAATGTCAGCGCAAAGGCGCTCCCATGCGCCTTGCGCGCCTCACTCATTGCGGTCTGCAAAATCTCCTGATGGCCCGCGTGAACGCCGTCGAAATTGCCGATCGCCACCACCGGCACGGCATAGCCACGCAGCACTTCAGGATCGCGCGTTATCTGCATCTCACCTCGTCGTCAGAAACCAAAGCGAATCGTAGGCCGATCAGCCGTTCGCCATGCCCTGCATCATCGACTTCGCCGCCGCTGCTTCGGGGCTGTCCGGATGGTCATTCACGAGCTTCTGCAGCGTCAGTCGCGCATCGATCTGGTCGTTGATTTTCTGGAACGCCTCGGCCTCGCGCAGCATCGACGCGCTGGCGAATTTCCCACTCGGAAAACGCATCGTCACGTCGTTGAATTGCAGGATCGCCTGCTCATATTTGCCCATCTCGAATAACGCGTTGGCCGAAAAATACTCGGCCGGCTCGCTCAAGTCCGATTTCGGATAGTTGCGCTGCAACTGCTCGAACTTGCCGATCGCCTGCTGATACATCCCGCCCTTCAGCGCGATCAGTCCCGCAGTGTATGGTTTGGCCGCCGGATCGCTGCTCGCCGCCGCCGCTTGCAGTTGCGGATCGATTTGCGCCTGCCACGGCCCTACGCTGTTGATCGGCGCAGGCGCGGGCGGCGCCTCAGTCGATGCCGTCTGATTATTGTCGGTATCGTCCTTGTCGTCACTGTCACTGGCGTTGTCATTGTCGTCGTCCGCTGTCTCGGCTGGCGACGCACTCGCGCCCGGCGCTCCATTAATCGCGAGCGGCGGTCCCGGTGCGGCCGGTGGTGGCGGAGGTCCATTGGCCGCGCTCGTTGCACCCGCATCGGGCGCAGGCGGCGTCCCACCTGCCGGGACGCCATTGGCCGCCGGACTCGCCGACGGATTCGGCGTCCCACCCAAGGGCACTGGACTCGCCGACGCATCCGGTTTCGCCCCATTCACTTGTGCTTCAAGTTTGGCGACTTGTTGTTCCAGCGTAGCGTTATCCCCGCCACCGCCATTGTGCTGCAGTTCGGTCACTTGATCGTTCAGATCGCCAACCTTTTGCTGCAATGCGCTGATCTGCTGCTGATCGCTCGCGACAATCGCACGCAAATCTGCGTTTTCAGTCGCCTGTGACTGATCTACCTGCGGCGCGCAGCCCGCCATCATAAGCGCGATCGACCCGGCGCCGAACAGCGCCGCCAGCCGCTTCCAACCCGGGCCGGACTTCATCTCATTGCGCTTGCGATACCGCAAAATGGTCACGCCGATTCTGTGCCCAGCAATCCTCAGTCTCATCGGTGCAAAGCGGTAATTCCTTGCCATAACTTATCGTCGATATCCGATCACTGGATATCCCCAGCGTCGTCAAATAATCCTTCGCCGCCTGCGCCCGCTTGGCGCCGAGCGCGATATTGTATTCCTCAGATCCACGGTCATCGCAATGGCCCTCGACCTGCACATGCGTCGCCGGATTCTGTGTCAGCCAATCCGCATTCGCTCGCAGAATCGCATTATCCTGCGGCTGGATCGCATAGTCATTGTACCCAAAATGGATATCCGTCAGCGGTCCGCCGCTCCCATTCGCTCCCAACTCGCCTTTCTGATACTGAGGCAGCGAACCGCTTGGGGGCATGTTCTGACCGTTCATGCCGGGACCGGTCGCCGAACTAAGCTGGCCCTCACCGCTTGTATTCTTCTTCGACGAGCAGCCGGTTCCTACGAATGCGATAATCGCCAATACCAGCGCGGCCGTCCGCACACCCTGCCCCATGTTACTCACCCATCCACCCCGACCACGAGGGATCCGAATCATTACCTTCTCCTTCCATTAACGGCCCAATTACGTTTCCGTCTTCAGCCCGCATCAAGTAAATCCGCGAGCCTCCACCACTCCTCGATCCGTAAATTATATAGCGCCCGTCTGGCGACCACGCCGGTGATTCATTTGACCCTGATTGTGTAAGCTCACGCGGGTCGCCGCCACCAGCATCAATTACATATATCTGAAAAATACCGCCCTCGCGGCTCTCATACGCTATTTTTTTACAATCGGGCGAAAAGGCCGGCGCCGTATTATACGAACCGTTATACGTGATCCGCTGCGCCGACCCGCCGTTCACCGTGCCTACGTAAATCTGCGGCGTCCCCGACCGGTCCGACGTAAACGCCAGCTTCGTCCCATCCGCACATACCGACGGACTTACGTTAATCGCCTGATTATTGGTGATCGCGTTCAGCTCCCCGCCGGTCGAATCGACCAGGTAAAGATTCGTATTCCCGTTGCGCTGATAGGCTGCCACGATATTCCCGCCGGGCGTCAGCGTCCCGCCCACCGCCTGCCCCAGCCCAGGATCGATGCGCGTTTCGGTCTGCTGTCCCAGATCGACCAGGTAGAGTTCCGGCGTCATCGATTTGTACGACAGATACAGCAGATGCCGCGCGCCACGATCGAGGCTCGGAAACAGGTTGATCGTCGGATTATCTGTCACTTTGAACAGGCTGCCGCCATCCATCCACGCCGTATAAATTTCCTTGAACCGTCCCCCGCCGGTCGAAACGAACGCAATTTTGCTGTCAAACGGCCCGGGCGTCCCAGTCACCGCCAGCATCACCGCATCCGCGAAACGCCGCGCCATCTCGCCGACGTCATGCGGGCTGCCGTTGAACTTCTTGCCCATCAGCCGCCGCTGCCCCGCGACGTCGAACAGCAGCGCCTCAACCTCGACGCTGCCACCGTTGCGTGTCACCGCCCCCTTGACGAGAAACTCCGCTCCGATCGATTTCCAGTCGTTGAAGTTGATTTGCCCGACGTCGAAGCCGGAGCTCTGCGCGTTCTCGATAAACGACGCCGGGTCAATCAGATGGAAATAGCTCGACAGCTTCAGGTCGCGCGTCAGCACTGTATCGAACGCGTTCGAGGTCTGACCTCCGTCGTCCCCACCGAGATTCTTCAGCGCTGACACCGCAATCGGGAACTCCGCCTGTCCGCCGGTGATCGGCATCCTGATCGGACCAGACGCCGCAGGCGCTCCCGATGCATCTGGCGCCGCTGATTCGTTCGGCGTTTGCGCCCTCGCCACTGGCTTCACCGATGCAGCGCCGAGTACCACTATCATCGCCGCGCCCAGCCACTTGGTTACCGCCGGCAACTTCTTCTTAGCCGTAATTGTAGTCCGCAGGCCCATCCGCCCATCCCACGACGCTCTGCTCCGCGCCGCTAAGCTCCAGTCTATGATTTCATCTCGCCCAGCTTGAAGGTCGCTTCGACCCCCGCCGAGAACTCTCGCTGATATTTCGGCGGCGGCGGCAGAAACGGTGCCGCCCGCTTGATCGCCCTCACCACCGAATCATCGAAGGCCGGGTCATTCGAGCTTGAGTTCACTCTGATTCCATTGAGTGTACCGTCTGGATTGATTCCAAACGTTACGATCGCCGTTAAATCGTTACTCCCGCCAGGAAAACTCCACGACTCCTTAATTTTCTCCTGCACATCCTTATAGTACAGCAGAAATTCTGTATCCTCTTCGATTCCGGCGCTTCCTTTCCCAGGACCGACTCCATATCCGCTCCCTTCGGTCGCATGCGAGGCTACTACCGGCCCGCTCCCACGTTCTGCGTTTGCTTCCGCCCTCTGCGCCGCAGCCTTCTCGGCCTCTTCTCGTTCCACTTCCTTCAAATGAGCTTCGAGCAGCTTCCGATGTAATTCCTCAATCTTCTGCTTAACACTCGGCGTCGGCTTCGCGTTCGCGACCATCACTGACGGCGGATGCTTCCTTACCGTCGCGGGCGTCGGTTTGGGCGTCGCCCTGGGTCGTGGACGTGGCGTGGCTCGCGGCGTCGGCCGCGGAGTTGGTTTCGGCCGCGGCCGTGGCGTCCGCTTCGGATGGGGCGTCGGACTCGGGGTCGGTGCGGGCGTCTCTTCCGGGGTCGGCGCGATTGTCGCCACTACCGCCGGCATCGGCGTGCTCGCGGGTGTTTCTTCAGGGGTAGGAGTCGGCGTGGGTGTGGGTGTCGGCTTGATCGCGGGAGTCGGTACCGGCGTGACGTTCAGCGCGATCGCGTTCTTGTCATTCTCGACCGGCGGCGCTGGCGGCTTCGCCTCAGCCTTCACTTCGGGCGGCTTCGGTTCCTCGTGATGCTCTTCCGGAGGCTTCTCTTCCTTTTGCTGCTCTTGCCGCTCGTCATCTAATGGCGGCAGCCGCGTCCCAAGGTCGCCCGCCGGAATGTTGTCCACGACCTTTACGGTATAAGCCGGCGGCTGCGTGAAATCTTGCCGCCATAGCCCCGGCAAAACGAAGATAACGAACCAGCCGATTCCTAGGTGTACTGCCGCCGATACCAGGATTGCCGCGGCGTAGCCCCAGCGCGCTGGCCGGTCGGCTTTCCTAGGGTCCGGCGCTGCCACGCTTCGACCTGCCCCCCGCCCGATCCTCATCCTCCGCCGGCATCTCGGTCACCATCCCCACGTTCTCGATTCCCGCCGCCTTCAGCGCCGCCATCGCACCAACCACGTCGCTATACGGCACCTCGCCGTCCGCGCGGATAAACACTTCCCGGTCCGGACGTTCTTCCGCGATCGCCGTCATCTTCTGGGTCAACTCCTCGGGACTCATCCGCGTGTCATTTAGATAAAGCTCACGCGACTTGGTGATCGAAACGATAAACGGCTGTTCCTTTCCCGGCAGCGAGGCCGCCTTTACCTTGGGCAGATCTACCTGGACGCCCTGCTGGATAATCGGCGCTGTCACCATGAAGATGATCAGCAAAACCAGCATCACGTCGACCAGCGGTGTCACGTTGATTTGCGATACCAGTGAACCGCGTTGTCCGGGCTCGAATGCCATCTGCTGAATTGCTCCGGCTGGCGCTTAGGACAGGAAATGGCGCTCGGCAATATTCAGAAACTCCGAGATGAAATTCTCCATCTCGGTCGCCAGCACCCGCACTCGCGCGATCAGAAAGTTGTAGAACATCTGAGCAGGAATCGCCGCGATCAGACCGACTGCGGTCGTGATCAACGCCTCGGCGATTCCTGGTGCCACCGCCTGGATATTCGAGCTATGCTCCGTCGAAAGGCCCAGAAATGCCGTGATAATCCCGATTACAGTGCCGAATAATCCAATAAATACGGCCGTCGAGCCGGTCGTGGCGAGAAACGTAATACCCTGTTCGAGCTTGGTGATCTCCACGTTCATCTGCCGCCGCATCGCCCGCGTCACGTTCTCGACTCCGCCTAGATCGGTCGAAAAGCTGCTATCCGCGCCCACCGCCTGCCGTTTCGCCCGCGTCAGTTGCAGCAGTTCTCGATAGCCCGCGCGAAACACCTGCGCCACCGGACTCCGCCCCATCTCGACGCTCGCGTTATGAATCGACGCCAGATTCTTCGATTCCCAGAAAATCGTCGTGAAGCGCTCCGACTCGCGCCGCGCACGTGAGATCTGCACTAACTTATAAAGGATGATACCCCAACTGCCGATCGAAAAGGCCGCCAGGATCAGCAGGACAGCCTGCACCAGCGGCCCCGAATCCAACAGCAGGCCCACCACCCCCATCCCATTGGGGCCATTCACCAGCCGACCTCGCGGAGCAAATTAGCTCGATCCTGCTTGGATATTATTGATGCCGCCCCCCTTATAGTCAATTTATCTTCCCGCCAGCTTCTTCACGTTCCAAGCCTTATCTGCACCATCTTCGACGTAGTACAGCCCTTGACGTTTCATCTCGGGCTGATTTTATAGTCACCGCGTATGGATATTCGGCCAACCCTTGCATCTCACAAATCTAGTTAATGTGCGTCCGCAACTCGGCGTGTCCGGCGTCGGCGTGATCAACATGCATGCAGCGATCCCGCGCCTTCCCGGCCGCTACATCCCCATTCCGCCTAAACACTGGCACGACTCCAAGATTGTGGTAGCGTAGCCACAGCACGTTTAGCCGTCAGCTTCTAGCTTCAGGAGGATTGCAGTGGCAATCAAGGTCGCAATTAATGGCTTCGGCCGTATTGGCCGCATGTTCTACCGTGCCGCTCTCGACAAAAGAGACCTCGAGATCGTCGCCGTCAACGACATCACCGACGCTCCCACCCTCGCCCATCTACTCAAATACGACTCAATCCACGGGACTCTGCCACAGAGTATCAAGGCCGAAGGCGACACCCTGATGGTCGACGGGCACGCGCTCAAGGTCTATGCCGAACGTGACCCCTCCAAGCTCCCTTGGGCCAAGCTCGGCGTCCAGGTCGTCGTCGAATCCACCGGGCTCTTCACCGCTCGCGAGAAGGCTGCGATGCATCTCACGGCCGGCGCTCGTAAAGTCGTTATCAGCGCCCCTGCCGAAAACGCCGACATCACCGTATGCCTCGGCGTCAATCATTCGAGCTACGACCCGGCCAAGCACGACGTCATCTCCAACGCCTCCTGCACCACCAATTGCCTCTCGCCGGTCGCCAAGGTACTCCATGAGAACTTCGGCATCATTCACGGCCTGATGACTACCGTGCACAGTTACACTCAGGATCAGATGCTGCAGGACGGACCCCACAAGGACCTCCGCCGCGCCCGCGCAGCCGCGCTCTCGATGGTCCCGACTTCCACCGGCGCCGCCAAAGCTATCGGCCTCGTCCTGCCCGCCCTTAATGGCAAGCTCGACGGCATCGCGATCCGCGTCCCGACCCCCAATGTCTCCGTGGTCGACCTGACCGCCTCGGTCGAGCGTGACGCCGACGAGAAATCGGTCAATGCCGCGATGCTCGCAGCCGCCGAGCGCGAGTTGAAGGGCATCCTCCAGTACAGCGATGGCCCGCTCGTCTCCGTCGACTTCAACAACAACCCCTATTCCTCGATCTTCGACGCCCCCCTGACCAAGGTCCTCGGCAAGCGCCTCGTCAAGATCTTCTCCTGGTACGACAACGAATGGGGCTATTCGAATCGCCTGGCTGACGTCACCGCTTTCGTCGCCGCCAAGCTCTAGTCTGAACCATCATTGAGGATCGCCGCCGTGGCCTCTTACCCTGCGGCGATCCTTACTCTTTCGCACTGATGACTGACCATTCGGGCGACTCCGCCACCAACTTTGACAAAGCTTCCGACAGGTACTCGCGATGGCTATAGCGTCCGTTAAAGATCTCGCGTTGCGCGGTAAAAAAGTCCTTCTTCGCTGCGACTTCAATGTCCCACTGGAAGCTGGACGCATCACCGATCCGGCCCGCATCGACGCCAGCCTCGAGACCATCCGCTATATCCTCGCGGAAGGCGCAGCCCTGATCCTCTGTTCCCATCTCGGCCGTCCTAAGGAGCGGACCCCCGACCTCAGCCTTAAACCCGTCGCCGAATACCTCTCCGCCGCTCTCGGCCAAAAGGTCACGCTCGCCCCCGATTGTATCGGCGACACCACCGGCCGCCTCACTCGTGATCTACAGCCCGGTACCGCTCTCCTGCTCGAAAATCTCCGCTTTCACACTGAAGAAGAGGCCAACGATCGCGACTTCTCTCACGAACTCGCGCGCGGCAAGCAGGTCTACGTCAACGACGCCTTCGGCACCGCCCATCGCGCCCACGCCTCCACCGTCGGCGTCACCAAATTCTTGAGCGAGCGCGCCGCTGGCTTCCTGATGCTTCGTGAGCTTGAAGTGCTCCGCACCGTCACCGAAAATCCCGCCCACCCCTACGTCGCGATTCTGGGTGGTGCCAAGGTTTCTGACAAAATCGGCGTCATCCGCAATCTCCTGACCAAGGTCGATGCCATCCTCATCGGCGGCGCGATGGCCTACACCTTCCTCCGCGCTCGCGCCGTGCCCATCGGCAAATCCCGCCTTGAGGCCGACAAGCTCCAGCTCGCCGCCGAGCTGATGGCCGAGGCGTCACGCCGCAACGTCGCCTTCGTTCTCCCCTCTGACCACATCGTTGCCGACGCCCCCGAGGCCGACGCTCAAGCCCAAAGCGTCATCCAGATTCCTCCAGACAAGATGGGCCTCGATATCGGTCCCGAAACCGTCGCCGATTTCATCCAGCGGCTTTCCACTGCCCGCACCGTCATCTGGAACGGCCCGCTCGGCTTCTTTGAGATTCCCGCTTTCGCGAGCGGCACGATGAGAGTCGGCCAGGCGCTTTCTCAGCTCACCGACGCTGTCACCGTCATCGGCGGTGGCGATACCGCCGCTGCGGTGGCCGGACAGCCATGGGCCAAAAACTTCACTCATATTTCGACTGGCGGTGGCGCGACTCTCGAATATCTCGAAGGTATCACTCTCCCCGGTGTCCTCGCCCTCGAAACTTGACGGTTCTTCCGATGCCAGCCTAGTTGGTGGTCGGCGCTTTCGGGCTCTAGATGAAACCGCCCAGAGACGATTCAGTTTCGGTTCCGGCCAGCGCCGCCGACGCGCGATTCCATGAGGTTGCCTTGATCAAGGCGTTCATCGTTTCGCGCAAACACTCCCGCATGATTTCTCTTCTCGCGAATCAAAAGCGCCGCAACGCAATCGTCAATAAGTTAAGCCATTTCCGCGACCTGGATCCGCGCTGGGCGCATCGCCTCCTGCCTTCCATCCACAATGCATCCGCGATCGAGGAACTCCTGAGATCGAAAGGTGCTCCTACAATCTGTTATGCGATCTCCGAAGACTCATCCATTGATGGCCGCTTTCTTCCGCTGATCGACGCCTTGACCACAGCAGATTCCGGTTTCGGCACATTTTTATCTTGCATTCCCGGAAGGCTCGCATACTTCGAAGGTGAGGATGGCCGCTTCCTCCTTGAAAAGCACTGAAGCTAAGGCATTTTGGTATGCGGTCGCAGTCACTCGACTCGCATTATCATCAGGATGTGAGGAATCGGGATGTCGGAAAGCGCAAACACTGAATGGCAGCCTGCGGCGCATTTATCCTACGGGCATAGCCGCAGATTCGATCGCTAGAAAATCGTCTCGGCCTCCAACGACTCTTCCCCGAACCACCCAACCTCCGTCAGGAAATCCCGCGCGAGATCCTTCGCAATCTCATCGCTCAAGTCGCTTCCATTACAGCTGCGAACCGCCACGAACACCGTTTCGTAAAGTTGATGGAACCCGACTAGCCGATCCCCCGGCCTGACATCGTGCGGCTTTGCATGACGCCGATCGTTCCCATCATCCATCTGAAACGATACCAGCAGGATTGCTTCTTCGCGTGTCATTGCTGCGCCTCCTTCTCGGCAGCAGTTTGCTGCAGCAACGGAACCTAACCTCTACTTATTCAGGCGAACCTTCGCCAAATTGGTGGCGCCAAAGTGCGATTCGTTCAGAGTAATCGGCTAGACGTGCCGATCCGGGACTATTCCGGTATGGCGGCTGAGACGCATCAGCCCATCGTAGGCGGCATATTTGTACGCTTCGCTGCGCGACGGTACTGCAAAGGTCGCATCTATAAATCGATCGATCGTTCCTCCCACTTGGATCACGAACTGTCCGATGTGAATTAACTCACTGGCAAGTTCTCCAACTATATGTACACCTAGCAGCACTTTGTCCGGCACGCGGAACACCAGCTTGACGAGACCATCCGGAAATCCCGAGATTCGCGCCTTGGCGTTCGTGCTGAACGAACATCGGCCGACTTCGTGATCGATACCTGCCGCCCGGATCTGCTCCTCGGTAAACCCCACCCACGCAACCTCAGGGATCGAGAAGATGTAGGACGGGCGATGATGGTCCACTTCGCTCTTGAACGCGAAACCGAATGCATGGCAAATCGCGACGCGCGCCTGCTCCATCGCTACCGCGGCAAGCCCCGGCGGCCCAATCACATCACCGGCAGCAAAGACCCGCCCGGCTGACGTTGCATAGTTATCGTTCACTCGGACCCAGCCCTTCTCATCGAATTCGACACCGATCTCCGCAAGCCCTAATCCCTCGACGCGCGGCCGCCGCCCCACTGCCACCAGGATTTTCTGAACTCGCAGGGTGCGGCCGTCGGCAAGCTTCGCCTCGAGCCCGTCGCCCACCCGCCCGACGCTGACTACTGGCGCATTCGTAACTACGCGGATACCCATCGAGTTGAAACTCTCCGCGAGCATCCCTGCCATCTCGCCATCCAGTGCGGGCAGCAGATGGCTCCCGCCCGCGATCGTCACACGGGTGCCCAGCGTCGCAAAGATTGATGCGTATTCGCACCCCGCCGCACCGCTGCCGATCACCAAAAGCGATTCTGGCGCGCGCCCTATCTCCAGGATGTTCTCCACGTCATACACATCCGGGTCGTCCATCGGAATGTTCGGCGGATGATGAGGCCGCGACCCCGACGCGAGCAGCACCACGTCGGCTTCTAGCACCGCTCGCTCCCCACCCGCCTTCTCGACCTCGACCTGCCGTGGCGACAAGAAGTGTGCACGGCCTCGGATATGCTCGATCCCGTGACGCACCAGATTGCGCTCGACCGCAACGGTCATCAGCTCCGAAACCTCGCCCTTGCGCGCCATCAGTAGAGGCCATGGATCCTTGGCGTTCGGCGCAGGCATGCTGTTGGCCGTCTGGCCTAGCCCCGATAGATAGATCGCACCTTCGCGTAGCGTCTTGGTCGGAATTCCGGCACTATTCACCGCCAACCCGCCAGCGCGCTGACGCAGGTCGATTAGCGCGACGCGTTTGCCGAAGTACGCAGCTTGTGCCCCGCCTTTTTCACCGGCCGGACCCGCGCCGATCACAATCAAGTCATATTTCGCGGCCATAGCGACCGCCGCCTACCAGTTATGGACTCCGCCGCTCTTGCCGGAAATCGGCTTTACTCCCGGCGCCGAAGGATCCTCAAACAGCGTGCCCCGCATGCTCGCCGAAAACGAGCACACGTAGACCACCGGATCCCAGCCGAAGTTCGAGACCTCGTGCTTCGTCCCCGACGGAATATGCAGCGTCTCTCCAGGTTTGATCTTGATGTGCCGGTCGCCCAGACGCACATCGCATTCCCCCTGCAGCATGTGCACGATCTCTTCAGCGTTGGTATGCCAATGCTCGGGATTAATCTTTCCCGGCAGGATATGCACCAGTCCGAAGCTCTGCTCGCATCCGGGGTTCAGGTCGCGATTCGCAACCCACTTGACCGCCCCCCAGTCGTACACAACCGGCTCTACTTCTGAGGCTTCTGTGATCGTACATTCCAACATGATTCTCTCCCTGTTTGTTACATTCTATGGGGAGGATGCGACCGGCTATGGGGAGGATGCGACCGGTCACGCCTTATGACGCCGTCGCGGCTAACGTCGCTCGTCTGGGACAGGTGCGCCGTCTCGGATTTAAGCACTAATCACGTCTACAGTCGAACTACTCGCGGTCGGTCAATTGCAGTCAGGCTTCGGCTCTTTTCCGTTTTTGTCATTCTGCCGCTGCAGCCCGTTGCTTGTAGAGACCTTCGCGACACCAGTAGAGCCGAGGGCGCAGCGATCCAACGACTCTGCCAGGTGCGTTGAAGCATACGGAGCTCTGCGAATGGAGCTCGGGTAAAGCTGCCGCACGCAGAATCCAGTATTTCTTCAATTCCAGGTTTCACTCTCAACCTCAAATAGCTCGGAAAGTCGATTCGCCCCTTCAGCTTGCGATTCGCCCGTTTGGTGCTCAATTCCGTTATGTGCTAGCCAACTCGAAGCCACCGGCCATCGCGGATCCACTCCACTCCGCGCCGCGCCAGATGCAACAACGGGCCGCTCAATGTCTGGAGGTTGCCATCATGCCGAATTCCCCGGCCAACTCACCGAAAATGCTTGAGGGCTACCGCGTCCTCGATTTTACCCAATACGTCGCCGGCCCAACCTGCTCGCGCCTGATGGCTGAGTTTGGCGCCGAAGTCGTAAAGCTCGAACTCGCCCCCGGCGGCGACCGCGTTCGCGATTGGGGTTTGAAGCCGCGCAACGCTGACGGCAGCAGCCACAGCACCTATTACATGCAGCACGATCACTCGAAGCTCAGCCTCGCGATTGATATGAAGCAGCCGGGCGCGCGCGAACTCATAATCGCGATGCTTCCCAAGTTCGACGTCCTTGTTGAAAATTTCGCCCCCGGCGTGATCGGGCGGCTCGGCTTCTCTTACGACGAAGTCAAAAAAATTAACCCTAAGATCATCATGTGCTCCATCTCGATGGCGGGTCAGACCGGGCCGCTCTCCGATAAGGCCGGCTACGATCTCATCGGCCAGGCCTACGCCGGCGTTACCGACGGCATCGGCGAGCCTGATCGCGCCCCGGCCGTCATCGGGATGGCGATCGGCGACGTTTCAACCGGCGTTGCCGCCGCGATGGCCGTCTTCGCCGCCCTCCTGCATCGCGAGCGTACCGGCGAGGGTCAATATCTCGATGCCTCACTCACCGATACCTACTTCCACATGCACGAATTGAACGTGCCAAAAATCGCTCTCGCGGGTAACCGAGTTCGACCCAAGCGCGCAGGCTCGCAGGCCGACGGCCCCGGGCCCGCTGGCGTTTTCCGCTATCGCGACGACCAGTACGTAATGATTCTCATCACGCCCCATCAATGGCCGCAGATGGTCCGTGCGATGGCCATGCCGGAACTCGCCACCGACCCGCGCTTCAGGGCCGCGCGCGCCCGCCACACCAATCGTTTCGAGCTGCAAGCGATTATCGAGCGCTGGCTCGCGAGCTTCCCCACTCGCGACGACGCCATCGCCGCGATGGATAAAGAACGCGTCCCATGCGCGCCCGTCCTGACCGTCAACGAAGCGGTCGCCCATCCCCATCTGAACGAACGCAAGACCGTGCGCTGGGTCCAGGATCCGCTGCTCGGCAAAGTCGCGATTCCCGCAGTTCCAGTGAAATTCTCGGCTTGGCCCGACCGCACCGAATTACGTTCCGCACGCCTCGGCGAGGACAACGAGCGCATCCTCCATGACTATCTCGATCTCAGCGATTCCCGCATCCAGGAGCTCTACGCCAAAGGCGTCCTCGTCCGCGACCCCACGATTGATCGCGGCTGACGAGAAATCGCAACGTGGCCAATGCATCTGAGTTGAAACCATGAGTCTCTGTGAAAATCTCAATATTGGATTGCTGTTTCCCTTCCGCAATCCGCCGGCCTCGCGCAAATCCTTCTCTGAATTCTACGCTGACCAGTTCGCCCAAACGCAACTAGCCGAATCACTAGGTTACGACGAGATATGGCTGACGGAGCATCACTTCGCCGAAGACGGCTATTCGCCCTCGATTCTCCCGCTAGCGTCCGCCATTGCCGCAATGACCAAGCACATCCGCATCGGCACCTACCTAGTTTTGCTGCCGCTGCATAACGCCGTGCGCATCGCCGAAGATGCGGCCACCGTCGATATCATCTCTAATGGCCGCTTCGATTTAGGTGTCGGGCAAGGTTACTCGCCCGCTGAATTCGCTGCCTATGGCGTCAATCGCAAGGCCCGCGCAAGTCGCTTGGAAGAAGGCATCGAGGTGATTCGTGGAGCGTGGACCAAAGATGATTTCTCTTTCGAGGGTCGGCACTACAAAATTAAGAACATTCGCTTGATGCCGCGGCCGGTGCAATCGCCCCATCCTCCGCTATGGATCGGCGCCGCCGCTCCCAAAGCAATCCAGCGCGCGGGCCGCATGGGATGTCACTTTATGGGAATAGGCGACCCTGCTGCGCAAAAGATCTACGACGCAGCCTTACAGCAAGCAGGGCATAATCCGCAAGATTTTTCTGCCGCACAACTTCATTTCACCTTTGTCGGACGCTCCACGGATGAAGCATGGGGAAATTCGCAGGAACATTTCCACTATATGCTCAGATGGTACATGCGCTGGCTGACTGAGGCCGGGGACTTTCTTGGCTCAGATACGCCTCCGTTGCCAGAACCGTCAAAGCTGCGGGATTCACAACTCCTGTTCCCTTTGATTGTGGGGAATCCTGATGAAGTCGCTGCAAAGCTTAACGAGTCGTTCGCGAACATCAGGACGACCCACCTGGTACTCGGCATGCATCTGCCGGGCATCGCAGCAGAGCTCAGCCGCAGCTCGATGGAATTATTCGCGCACGAGGTCGCACCCCGCCTGAAGCCAGTCTCGAATTAGACAATCGTGTATCGATGTTTCAGGTTTAACCGTTAGTTTCTAAAACCTCTCGAATTCGGAGGCAACTCTTATGTCATACGATATCCTAATCAAAAACGGCACCATCGTTGACGGCACCGGCCGCCCCCGCTACCAGGCCGATCTTGCGATTAGCCGTGGCAAAATCGCCGAGATTGGCAAAGTAACCGATAGCGCTGCCAAAACCATCGACGCCTCCGGCTTGATTGTCGGTCCCGGCTTCATCGATCCGCATACTCACTACGACGGTCAAATCTGCTGGGATCCCCTCGTGACCGCTTCCTCATGGCACGGTGTAACTTCAGTCGTGATGGGCAACTGCGGCGTCGGCCTCGCTCCCTGCAAGCCCGCAACTAGAGAAATAGCCACTTGGGATCTAGTTAATGTCGAGGCGATTCCATTTGACGTACTGAATCAGGGCCTGACCTGGGATTGGGAAACCTTCCCCCAATTCATGGACGCCGCCGCGCAGCGCCGCTCCGGAATCAATCTCGGTTTCCTCGCGCCACTAACTCCATTCCGCCACTACGTGATGGGCGAGGAATCGATGGAGCGCGCCGCCACACCCGACGAAACCGCTCAGATCCGCGGCTTGATCAAAGATGCCGTCGCGGCCGGCGCGCTAGGCTTCAGCACCACTAACGCCCCGCAGCATATCGGTTACAAGAGCCGTCCGCTCGCCTGCCGCCTCGCCGATCGATCAGAACTCCAAGCCTACGCCAGCACGCTCAAAGACTTGGGCAAAGGCACGATCGAAATCATCATCAATCGCCGCGTCGATGCCATCACTCAAGAAGAGTGCGACCTGCTCGATATGCTTCTCGCCGCGAGCGGACGCCAGATCACTTGGCTGGTGCTGCGCAAATTCGTCCACGCCCCCAATGCCTATCAGGAAATGCTGCGTGCAGCCGACGGCGTTATCAAACGCGGCGCTCATCCGCAGCTCGCCACGATGGAACTCATCGGCGAATTTAGTTTCCGTCAGCCGTCGCTCGCCCTGGCGCTCTATCCTTCATGGAAACCCGCCTTCAACGCGACTCTCGAAGAGCAGAAGAAACTCTACAGCGACCCCGCTTTTCGCGCCCAGTTCCGCGACGAGGCCACTCGCCGTCCCGGCCTCTTCACTAATATCTGGAATCGCGTCACCGTTAATTTCGCCAACAACCCTGCCATCCGTGCGCTCGAAGGGCAGACCGTCGAGCAAGTCGCGCGCTCCCGTGGACGCGATCCGCTCGATACCTTCTTCGATCTGCCGTTGGAGGACAATCTCGAGACACGCTATTGCAGTGCGATGACCGAAGTACCAACCGAACTACTCACTGACTCCCGCGTTCTGCTTGGCGAGTCCGACGGTGGCGCCCATGTCGCCGATTTCTGCACCGCCGGTTATACCAGCGACCTGATCGGCAAGTGGGTACGCGAGCGCCAGATGATCTCACTGGAGCAAGCGATCAAGCGTACTACTTCCGAACCGGCCGATTTCTTTGGCCTGCGCGATCGCGGGCGTCTCACACCCGGCTATGCCGCCGACGTCGTGATTTTCGATTATAACCGCATCGCCTGTAGTCCTCGGGAGTCGGTTGATGATCTGCCGGGCGGTGGCCGCCGCTTCGTCGTCCGCTCTGAAGGCATCGAGTACACGATCGTGAATGGCGAAGTTCTCTACGAAGGCGGCAAGCACACCGGCGCCCTCCCCGGCCAGGTGCTGAGATCCTGAGAACCAACTGCGCCCTGTCTGAAATAACGGCAGGGCTTCTCCTTTCTCATTTCCCGCGCGCGTGTTTGGCGCGTGGGCGAACCTCGGATTCCGCAGCCACGATCGTGTAGCTTCCACGCCAGAGGTGTCAACAAAATGTACTCTTACCGATCAATGCGATTAGTAGCTATTGCACTTCTGACTTTATTACTCACTTATCCTCTCACGGCACGAGCACAAAGTTTCAGCAACATGCTCCCTAATGGAGCCTCACAAGTGCCATCCTCCCTCACGGGTGACCAGCAATCGCTCGCGAACAAGGCCTTATGCTCTGCCCTCTCCAGTCAGACTCCAAATCCCGCGTCCGCCAGCCCCTCGATGCTGAGCAATCCAACCGTGATGACCGCCGCCGCTTCCTCATTTGCCGGCAGCACGAAGCTTCCGTTACCAAGCGCGACCAGTTTGCTTCAAGGTTATGTCGCCCAGCACGCTACCGGCATCATCGCTTCTTGTGCGGTCAGTAACGCCACCAGCGGTTTGACGGGCCAGGTCCCGGCTAGCGGTTCAGTGCCGTCCGGATTGACCAGCCAGCTTCCCGGCGGAGGCAATATGCCCTCGATGCCTAAATATTAACTCTGGTATTTGAACCTATCACCGGCGCTTTCACTTGAGCGGTAGGTGGCCGTCCAGCCGCTGTGCTATAGACCGAATCGAATCGTGAACGAATACATCGTTGAACCCAGCGCGATTCCTTGGCGCCAGGGACGGGTCGCAGGTATCACCTTCAAGTGCCAGGTGCTCCTGAGCGGCGCTGACGGCGGCCCCGAGGCCTTGCGCTTTCGCTTCGATCCTTGCGCATCCGTTTTCGCGCACATGCATCTGACGTCGCAATTTCAATTGCTTCTTCAAGGCCGCATGGACTTCCCCAAGTCAACGATGAAACTGCGCGGCCCCGCGATCCATTATACAGATCACAATTTTCCCTACGGGCCCTTCGCCGTCGCTGATAGTCACGACATGCTCGTGCTCCATCCCAAGCAGGGCGGTCTCATCAGCATGGCCGACCGCGACGCCCGCCGCCAAATCAATCTCAAGGCACGCCATCTCTATGGCGCTGCGGCCACTGCCGAGTGGACCTTGATGACGGAATTCGCCGGCCTCCGCTGCAAGCCATTGATTCCGCCTGCAGCAGGGCCTTGCGCCGTGATGCTTGAATGTCCTCCGCTAAGCCGTTTGAATCTCCCGCCCACTCCGTATGGCCGTTACGAAGTTGTCCTGAGCGGCTCCGTCTCAGTCTCAGGCCGTACCTTGCTTCCCCCCGGCTTCCGCTACGTCCGTGATGACAGCGGCGTCGTATCTCCCCTCGAAGCAGGCCCCGGCGGCGCTACCCTCATGCTATTGGCGTTTGACCGCGACGCGTGCGAAGGTGGCCTGACCGGCGAAGGATTATCCGTCGCCGCCGCTGCTGCGATGGAGCGCGCAATCTAGCTTACACGCGGAGGCCCGATGCCGAACGAAAACGCCACCGCCCCGTTGCCCGTTGTCGTCTTCGCCGATTTCATCTGCCCGTATTCCTATATCGCGCTCGATCAAATGGACGATCTGCTGCGCGACTATAATATCGAGCTGCTCTGGCGTCCCCATTGGCTTCATCCGGAAGTACCCCCAGCCGGTGCACCGATTCCAGCCGAGGCCGCCACTGTCGGCCGCCGCGCGCAGACCCTCGCATGGCTTAAAGAGATGGCGCCGGAACGCTCCGCGCACATGCGTTTCCCTGATCGTATCCAATTCAGCCTCTTCGCCTTCGAGGCCCTCGAATTCGCCCAGGATCACGGGCTTGCGCTCCCGTTCAAAACGGCCGTATTCGAGTCGTTATGGGCCGACGGCCGCGACATCGCCCAATTCTCGACGCTCCAGGCCGCCGCTGCAAAAGTTGGGCTCGACAGCGAAGAACTCGGTCGCGCGCTCTCGGCGCAACGCTATCGCAAGCGTGTCCACGACGCCTTGCAGTTGGCGCGGGATGCCGGTGTTACCAAAACTCCAACCTTCGTGCTCGGCCGCTATCGCATCGCGGGATGGCACTACTACGAGGTTTTTCAAACCGTGATGGAAAAGCAAAACGTGCTCCTTCGTTCCGCTCTCGATAACTCCTCTCCGCCGGCGGAGCGCTGATCCAATGGCCTCGCTACCTGCATTTGCCCTGATCGATCTCGACGGCGCGCCACGTTCTTTTCCCAATGGCAAAACCACCTTGCTCTGCTTCGTCCGCGAAGAATGCGAAACCTGCCACCTCTCGATGCCTGTGATTGAGGCGGTTTATCGCGCTTACGGCGAGGCGATCGGCATTTGGGCGATCGGCCAGGAAGACAATCAAAAGCTCCGCGACCGTCATCAGTTGACCATTCCAATCCTTGATGACACTGCGCTCAAAGTATCATTCGACTACAAGGTTCAAATCGTTCCGACGATCATTCTCGCCGACCCGTCCGGCGCTGAAGTTGTGCGATGGGAAGCCTTTCATAAGGGCGACTGGCAAGACCTGATCGCCCGTCTCTCACAACTCACGAATCTGCCCGCTCCCACAATCGACTGGGATAAGCTCCCAGCGCTCCGCCCCGGATGCGGTTCGAAATCCGTCGAACCGGGTATTTTCGAGCGGTTGACCGCCGAGGCCGAAGGCAGTCCGTTGCGTGCCCGTCAGATCGAGATCGCCGAGCGCGACGACCCCTTCGAGTTCATGTTCGATCAAGGCCTCACCGATGGGCTTCCCGTGATTCCGCCGACCCCCGAGCGCGTCATCCGGATGCTCACCGGGACGCGCCGCGACCCCCAGGAAGTGATCGGTAACTGCGCACCCAATTACGCCCCGGTCACCATCGAGAAGATCGCGATTAACGCCGTGATGGCCGGTTGCAAACCTGAGTATATGCCGGTCTTGATCGCAGCCACCGACGCCCTCTGCTCCCACGAGTTCAATGCCCATGCGCTCGTCTCAACTTACGGTCCCTCGCCGGTGATGGTTGTCAACGGGCCGATTCGCAATCGCATCGGCATGAATATGGGTATCAATGTGCTCGGCCACGGGAATCGTGCCAACGCTACGATCGGCCGCGCGATCAAATTGATCTTGCGCAACCTCGGCGGTCTCCGGCCCGGCGAAATCGAGCGCGCCGCCCTCGGTTCTCCCGCCAAGTACGGCGCCTGCTACCCCGAATTCGAGGAGCGCAGTCCCTGGGAACCGATGCATGTCGAACGCGGCTTCGACCGCAACGACAGCGTCGTCACGCTTTTTTCTCTCGAAGGCTCGCCTCACCAGATCGCCGACCAGACTTCGCGTACCGCACGCTCACTCGCTGGCAGCCTCGGCCTCGGGATGGAATGCGGATGGCATCCGAAGACCCACGGTGTTGGCGATGTGCTCCTCGTCATCTCGCCCGAGCATGTCGATACGCTGTGGCGCGACCGTTGGACTAAGGACGACGTGCGCAACCGTATCCAGGAAATAACCTCGCGCCCGCTCCGCGAATTATTGCCGACCGAAGACTACGGCGGGCTCGGCGCGATGCCCGAGCAGGTCGCACTCGCGCGCGGCCGTACGCAGGAGCAACTCAACAGCCTGAAGCCTAAGTTCAAAAGCCCGAAAAACATCCACATAATCGTCGCTGGCGGTCCCGCCGGAAAATGGTCCTCGGTCATCAATGGCTACGGGGATTCGTCTGTGTCGGTACCGGTCAGCCGCAAAATCGAGGAGGTCGTCTGATGAAAATTCTTGACCCGACCGACGAACGTGTCCCGCTTCGCCGCTCGTTGGCGGCGCGTCCCGAGGGTGTGATCGGCACCGTCGGGCTGCTCGACATCAACAAGGCGCGCGGCGACGTGATGCTGAAACATGTGCAGCAGCGCCTCAACGAGCTGATGCCCAACGTCGAGGTTAAACACTATCGCAAGCTAACGCCGGCCCGGCCCGCCGCCGATGACTTGCGCCAGCAAATGCTGAAGGAGTGCGACTTCGTTATCGAAGGCCTCGCCGATTGAGGGGCCTGCATAACGTGCAGTTTGCACGACACAGTATGGTTCGAGAATAACGGCAAGCCGACGGTCGTCATTGCGACCGACGTGTTTGTCGACGCCGCCGAGGCTCAATCATCCGCGCTAGGCTTGCCCGAAGCGCCGCGGGTCTTTGTCCCTCATCCGATTCAGGACGCAACCGACGAGGAGATTCGTGCCAAGGGTGACGCCGTCATCGAGCAAGTGCTACGCGCCCTCACCATGAACAAATCCTCATCACGCTAAACCGATGAGAGGCGTTCCGCAATCGCGGAATCCTCTCACGTCACACTTTGAAAGATAAGGTCAGGAGGCCGGCCGCCTGATGAAATTTGGGCTCCATTATCAACTCCCATGCACGCCTGACCAATCGCCGGTCCAGCGCTATCGCGACACCATCGAGCAGGCCGTGCACGCCGAGGCCCTGGGTTTCGAATCCGTATGGCCGGTCGAGCAGCATTTCAACGCTAGCCTTTCGATTATGCCCTCGCCGCTGTTGATGCTCGCTGCGATCGCGGAGCGTACTCGCGCGCTCCGCCTCGGTATTGCGATTGTCCTGTTGCCCTTATCGCATCCGCTGCGCGTGGCCGAGGAAATCGCGACGCTCGACGTAATCAGTAACGGCCGCGTCGAATTTGGTATCGGCCGTGGCGGCGTTCCCAAGCATTTCAAGGGCTTCGGCATTCCGATCGCCGAAAACCGCGAACGCTTCGTCGAAGAGATTGAGATTATCCGCCAGGCTTGGACTAGCGATCGCTTCTCCTACCACGGCCGCTTTTTCGATTTCGATCGCATCTCGGTAGTTCCTAAACCGGTCCAGCAACCTCACCCACCGATTCGTGTCGCCGCCAACAGCGAAGAGACCTTTGAGCACATGGGCCGCCTCGGCATACCGATATTTGCGGCATCACAGGTCAATCCCTTTCATCGAATCAAGCGCTTCCTTTCGACTTACCACGCCGCCCGCCAGGCCGCTGGCCAATCGGTCAGTACTCCGGATGACGTCTCCATCCTGATGCCGCTCTATGTCGGGGAGACTGCAGCGCAGGTGCGGCGCGAGATGGAGCCGAGTATCAAATATTTCCTCAGCACCGCCGCGTCACTGTTCGGCTCCGGCGCTCCGCTGCCCGGCGCCTCCCGATCCAGTAGTTCTCGCTCGGACGCCGCCGATCGCCTCAAGCAGACCCTCGACCGTCTCGCGAGCATGACCTACGAACAGGTCTGCGAGCGGATGGCGATCTTCGACACGCCGGAGGCCTGCATCGACCGGCTTCAAGGTTTCCGCGAAGACTTCAACATGGGCCGCGTCATTTGCTGGTTCAATCCGGGTGGCCAGGTTCCGCATCAGCAAGTCATGCGCAGCATGGAACTCTTCGCCGCCAAGGTGATGCCCCACTTTCCGTAACCCGATCTTCGATGAAATGCCTGATGACTAAGGTGTCATAGATATTTTGGGGCAGCCTGACTCGTGCTCTGCATCTGTTTGTTTGTCATCCGCGCGCGTGGCCGGCGTCTCGATTTCGTTAGACAGCGTCCGGCTGACGCTCCGGACGCGCCTGATCGAACGCCCCGATTCTATTGCACTCCTCGCAAATCCGCCGAATCGTCGGGAAAGGCGTCATATCCACTCCCGATCGCTCGGCATTATAAACCTGCGGAACGATAAACACGTCGGCCAGCGTCGGCGTATCGCCATGACAAAACCGGCCCGTCTCCGGCGAACCGGCCAGCATCAATTCAATCGCGCGAAAACCCTCGACCATCCAATAGCGGCTCCACTCCGCCCGCTGTTCTTCTGTCGCATTGAACACCCGCCCCAGGTATGACTGCGCTCGGCCGCCATGCAGCGGATGGATCTCGCACGCTACCGCCAGCGCGATAGCGCGCACGCGAGCGCGACCCGCGAAGTCACGTGGCAGCAACGGCGGCAGCGGATGGGTCTCCTCGAGATACTCGCAAATCGCCAGCGACTGGCCGAACACTCTGCCGTCGTCTTCGAGCGTCGGCACACGCCCCAAGGGATTGAGTGCCTCATATTCCGGTGCTCGCGACCCGCCGCGCGCCAGGTTGATTGAGACATACTCATAGGCGATTCCCTTAAGGTTCGCGGCGATTCGCACGCGGTAGCTCGCCGATGACCGGAAATAATTGTACAGCTTCATCACGCCGGTAGACCTCCGATTCAGTTACCGAAAGTTAAGCATCCGCTCCCCCCAACCGATAGCACCCTCGCCCAGTTCCCCGCGATTGTCGCCCATCACACAAATTGCCAAATTGCCGCACAAGCCGTAACGCAGCCGTGCTTGCTGCTTTCGCCGCTACGGGTGTAAAGAAGGTTGCATAGGCCGAACTTGCGAGGCCGTGTGAGCGCGAGGCCGCGAGTGCGAACCTGAGACCTGACCTGACCTTGCGCGGCCGTACGCGCAGACCTCGTTTACAACGGCGCGCACGGGCAATTTAGCGAGTGCGCGCCAGTCAGACTATCGAAGGAGAAAAGATTGCGATGGCAAATTTAGAATTCGAACAACAACAAATTCTCAAGGCCTATCGTAAAGGCATCATCTCCGATGAACTCTTCGCCTCCCAGATGGCTGAACTCGGTGCGGGCAAAAATGGTAACAAGGCCATGAATGGCTCAGCACAGCCGATGAAAATGAATGGCTCGGCCCAACCCGAGAAAACCTACGACCGCACCACTGAGGATCTTGGCAATATCGTCGCGCTTGAGCACGTCAACGTCACCGTGCCCAATCAGGAGCTCGCCAACCGGTTTTACATCGATGCGCTCGGCCTGACTCGCGATCCCTACATGATGACCGGCCCCAATATCATGTGGGTCAACGTCGGACGTAGCCAATTCCATCTGCCTGCCAGTAATCCCCAGGTGCTTCGGGGCCACACCGGCGTCGTGATGCCCGATCGCGCATCACTGCTGAAACGCCTCACCCGCGCACGCAAGCACCTGGAAGGCACCAAGTTTGATTTCTGCGAAATGGACGGTTATGTCGAAGCCGTCTGCCCGTGGGGTAATCACATCCGCTGCTTCGAGCCCCAAGAGCGCTTCGGACGCATCGCGCTGGGCATTCCCTACGTCGAGTTTGACGTTCCGCCTGGGACGGCTGACGGCATCGCACGCTTCTACAAGCAGATCATGGGCGCGCAGGCAGCTCCCCTCGAAGACAAGAATGGACGCTTTGCCTGTGTGACCGCTGGCGATTCGCAGAATCTCTTCTTCCGCGAAACCGACCGTCCAATTCCCGCCTATGACAAGCATCACATCCAAGTCTACATCGCCGACTTCTCCGGTCCCTACCGGCAACTTGCCAAAAGAGGCCTGATCACCCTGGAAGACAGTCAGCATCAGTATCGCTTCGAGAACATCATCGATCCCGACAGCGGCAAAGTGCTCTTCGCGGTCGAGCACGAGGTGCGCAGCCTCAGGCATCCGATTTATATGCGCCCGCTGGTCAATCGTAACCCGGCCCAGAACATTATGAGCTATTCGCCCGGTTACGACGCCCTGAATTGGTCAACCGCGCCCGCCAACTAACTATGCATTAACTCGACATCGCCGCAGACGGCTGTCACATTCTCTATATCAGGAACGTGGCGGCGCTCTGCGGCGATTACTTACTCCCCCGACGCCTTTGCCCGCGCCTGTTTGATCTTTTCCTGTAAGCTCGCATCGTTTGGCGTGATTGCGAGTGCGTCTCGATAAAAGTCGATCGCATCGCCATATTTGCCCAGCCGTACATAATCATCGCCGATGCCCGCGTAAACCTGTGCGCGATGAGTATCTTCTGCGGTCACCATCCTGTTCGATAGCTTCGAGATACGACCTTGCTTTGCAGTTCGGTTGATCGGCGCCGCCAATGGCGTTGGATTTGATCTCGCATCAGTGTGCTGCGCCGCTACGGGCGTGACTCCATGCTCATCATTACTCGACCGCGCCGAGCTCACGCCACTTGAGGTAGCAGTTGCCGATTGAATTTGTGCCTTTTCAGGATTAGCCGCTAGTGGCGGTGCAACAGCCGGGATGCCCCTGGGCGCCCGAATGCTGTTCACTTCTGCGGACTGAGCAGCTTGATTGCTTTGCGTCCTTTCCGATTTCTCTGTCTCAGTTCCCATTCTTGCCGTCGATTGCGCTTGCGCCTTCTCCTGATTCGCTACCGGTGCGATCGCGGTCGACGCCGGGGCTGTCAGATCGTTCTTGGGCGGTTCCACGCCCTGCGGTTTTGCACTCTCCGTTGCTCCTTCACTCTGCACATTCGTCGAGAGCCTGGCTTTGCTGCCAACGGTTGCCGCGATCGGCGCGCTTTGACTAACGGCCCTGCTGAGTGGCGCTACCGCCACAGGTTCACCCTCGAGCGCATCACTAAACGCTCGACGCAAGTCGCTCCCTTTTCCGTAAAAGAGGATCGCCAATATGATCAGAAAGGATAGGCCTAGTAACGCTTGTGACCGCAGACGCTTATTGCTCGCGGCAAACGCCAGATGCGGTCGCGGAAGTTTTTCTTCTGGCGCAGGCGCTAGAACTCGACTCCGATGCGCGGCTTCATTCCCATCCGCAACCGACATCTCTATCTGTTTCTGCTTGCCTCTCGCGCCCGCAAGCAAGGCCTCTGCGCAAATCCGATTGATCGCTCGCGGAATCCCTTCACTTTGCCGCGCGATAATCTCATAAGCTGACGGCATAAAAATCGATCTTCGGCTTCCGGCCGCCAGCTCTAGCCGATACTTGATATAGTCCTCGGTCTCAGCAATACCCAACGGACCGATCCAGACCTGCCGAAACGCATCTCTAATTTCTAGTTGCTCCAGCTTTTCTAATAACTCCGGCCTGCCCGCCAACACCAGATGAACCCGCTTCGCTTCCGGCCCGGCGGCTCTTCCCAGCGCAAGCAAGTCAGATAGTTCTATATCGCCGAGTTCGTGTGCATCATCCGCAAGCACTACCAATCTCTGCTTCGATCCATTTTCGGATTTGCAATCATCAATCTTTACTTTCAGCGAATGCGCACTATCATTCGACTGATGACCGTTCGAATCATTAGTCAACAGTTTGGCACTGCCTATTTCTTTGCCGCCGGCCGCAGAAACAACCACGCGATCCGCCGTTTGCAGGCGGCTCTCCAAATATCGCAGCAGTGTAGTCTTCCCGACACCTGCCCCGCCTAATAGCAGATCGATGCCGCCGCCATATTCGATATCGTAATATAGTGACGCCAGCGCTTTGCGATGACTTGCACTCAAATATAGATGGCGATCACCGACCGGACTGAATGGGTCTTTACTCAGTCCGTAGAACTCAACAAACATCCCGCCTCCACCACGCGGCCCCGCCGCATCGGGACTCAGTCGCTCAATGAGTTTGCAAGCTGATCCAGCCGCTTGCGCAGCGCTTCGATGAGATGGGTTGAGGTCTCGCGCGCAACGATTACATCGGCTTCACTGGCAATCTGGGCAACTGCAGCCTCGGTCAGCGACGCAATCTTTTTCTCTAACTGGCTGGTGACCTCGTCTGATAGTTTTTGCAAACGCTTTTGCAGATCGTCCAGCGTATCATTTGCCCGCTTGGCGAAATGCTCATTCAGTGTATCAGCACTTTTCTGCGCCATGGTCACAAAATAACGCGACTGCTCCGCCTTCAGTTCATTCAGCCGCTTCTCAGCTTCACTCTGAAGATTCCCCAAACAGGCCGCTTTTTGCCGCTCTAATTCCTGCTTCGCCGCTTCCGCGACCTCGCTCAGCCCCGCCCGGCTAGCCTCGATTTTCTCATCGATCCAGTTGCCAGTCGCTCGTTCGGCCTCTTTGGTTCTCTCCATTACTCGATCCAGACGCGCCGCCAGCCGCGCTTCCGCCTCTACATCGATCTGCTCCAGCAATGATTCCGTCTGGTAGCGGCCACGCTCGTCAATTTCCTTTTCGAATAGCGCGGCGCGCGCTTCATGCTCCTGACATAACCTCAGGTGCAAATCCTCAAACAGCAACTGTACTGCCCGCCAGCTCTCCTCATGTATTTCGTGAGTCTTCGCGAGCAGGCCCTCTAATGCCGATCGCGAGGCCCGTAACGATTCAACCAGCGCACCGTCCGGCGTCTTGCTGGCGCCGTTCGCCTTACTCACTTCCTTGGTAATTTCGTTTCGAGCGACTTCGTTCGCAGCTGGCCTAGCGGCCGGACGCGTCTGTGGCTGATTGGCCCCCGCCTTGACCGCCCGAACCTCGTCGCCCACCGCTTCATCTCCGTCTTCGACCGGCGCGAGTACCCGAGGACTGGCCGGCTGAGCGCCGAAAGGGCGAGGCTTGTCAGAAAGTCGTTCACTCTGCCGGGTCGCCGAACGTGGCTCCTCTGCCATAAATCACCTCACCTCGCCAAAATCCCGATAGGTTATAATTTCCCCTTTGAATGGCCTCGTCTCGATCTCACTTCAAGTATTTCGCTACGCTGAGTTATATCAGCTATTTCTCGCTAATCTACTGATAATACATGCTACCCTCTACAACCTCGGCGAACAAAAAGTCAATCAGACGGATTTTGCGCTGCCCTTCTCAAAGATCCGCCCCAGTTTCC
>DATKPK010000223.1:0-10255 GCA_035524095.1 Binataceae bacterium (SeqCode)
CCCTCCCACAATTTCGATCCAGGCGCCGCGATCGCCGTCGCGGCAAGCGTGACGTCGAGCGCCGTACGGTCGCGATCGGCCGGCATCTTCTTCGACATATCCCAAACCAATTCAAATGTATCGTCCGGGCCACGTTCCCCAGTCCCGATCGTGAACCATGCGCGCTTGCCTGCGACCGTGACGTATTCCATCGCGAACTCGATCCCGGCGAGTTGAGCGTTAAGTTTCGCCTCGGCCGTCAGTTTGGTTCCGGTCTGGACAGCGGCGCCCTTTTCGCCGGGCGCCGTGAAAGCGATGCGAATTGATGGCATGCCCATAGGCAAGTCCCGCTGACGTTCATCGGCCTTTTCCGACAGCACCATGTCCCACATGAACACGGAACAGCCGCCAGTCCAGTTCAGCATCAGGCTCATCACGAATATCCATGTGTCGTGACCGTTCGGTGTAATGCGAATCGACGCGAACCGCGGCTGACATTCGGCGAAGCCGCCGAATTTCTCATTCAGTGACATCCGAAACCAGTTGGTTGTCGAGTTATCCGCGAAGGGCTGGCCATTGAACTTCCATGACGCCACCAGGCCCGAGGATTCATCATGCAAGCTCGCCTCTACCAGCGTATCGTGATCGCGTCCATCAGAGCCTTGATGAAACGACAACTGTACATCTTCGAGTTGTGGTTGATTCGTGCCGAAGAAGATCGCCTTTGGGCTGGTGCGTTGACCGAATTGATGGAATCCCTCGCGCATCATGCCCCATTGAAACACCAGGCATCCTCGTTCATTGGCTGGCGCCTGGATCGTAATTTTGAAATCGGCCGACTCGCCCGGGCGCACGTCGTGTGGCAAATCGATACTCGCGGGCGTGACCGTGACATCGTGCCGTTCACCGCCCCGCGACTCGTCCTTCTCGCGTTGGCTCGCCGCCGCCCACGGAAAGCGGATCCCATGCCCGGTTTCCTGCTGGAGCCGGCGCACCGGTTGGAGATCGGCGAGCTTGTAGCCGCGTGCTTTGCTCCATACTGTTGCCCCGATGTTGGTATAACTGAGCGTCGTCTCGATCGTCTGACCTGGGGTCATAGACCCCGGTAGCTCCATCTTCGTGACGTTGGCATCGTCGAGAGTGTTGTGCAGCCGCGCGGGCGTGTCTTTCCGAGGCTCTTTTTCGGAAAGCTTGGCGAGGAAATCGGCCGCGCCACGGTCACGGCTGGTGAGATGTTCCAACCCAAAATGACGCACGACCGAAGCGATGAGCGAGCTGTGCTCGTAAACCGTGTGGTCGATTGAGCCGCGTTTAACCCATGGTGATATTATCAGCACGGGCACGCGTACGCCGAGCTGGTTGAACCTGAAACCGTGCGTATGATCGACTGAGCCGTCATCTAGTGGCGCTACCTTCGGCGGCGGCACGTGATCGAAGAACCCGCCGTGCTCGTCGAACATTACGACCAGCACGCTAGTCTCCCACAGTGGCGAATTCCGCAGCTCTTCGTAAACCCGCTTGATCAGCGCTTCCCCGGTGCGGATATCGGACGGCGGATGCATATCGTCCTCGGTACCGCCGCCTATACCCACTTCCTCCTGGCCGGAGTTCGGCTCGATGAACACGTATGAATGGGGGAATTTCGGATCACTAATCTCTTTTTCGAAGGAATCAAGGGACTGAGCGTCCATGTCCACGGTCTGGTTGCCGATGCAAACGACCTGAGCCAGCTTGTTCTCTATGTAAATCCGGTGCGAAAGGTGTTTTCTCGCCAGCGCGTCGTAGATTGTCCCGCGATGGAAAGTATATCTGTCCACCCCGTCCCACGCGTTGAAAATATGCCAGCCAGACGGCGAATCCGTTTGTCCAGTTGCCGAAGCGGCGTGAATAAAAAAGCGGTTAGGCCACGTGGGTCCGGGAACAGCGGCGAACCAATGGTCACACACCATGAACTCCGCCGCGAGTTGATTCATGATCGGCAGGTGGTTGCTGTCTTGCGAATCCATCACGATCTGCGGACTGAAGGGTGGCTGCGCTATTTGGTAATCGGCGACGAAGCCGCTCATGTTGATCGGCTCTGGATATTCTCCTTTGGGCAGTTTGCCGTCCCGCGGAACCCGCTCTGGCCCGCATATCTGGCGAAGAACGTCCAGAAACTCGTGGCTCGGATCGCCCGTGAAGCTGCCTTCTCCGGCGTGCCCGGCAATCGTGAAGGTTCCCCCGGTTTTGGCCTCGAAACGATGACGGCCATCGCTGCTGACGTTCTCGAACGTCTTTCCGATCAGGTCCTCCGCTTTTGTCGGCTGGCCGGTCACCGCATCAACCCCTTCCAGACCGGCAAAACCGAAAATGTGGTCAAACGAGCGATTCTCGAGCGCCAGCACAAAAATGTGCCTTATCTCGGCCATGTAGTTGGAGTCCCCCTTAAGAAATGAGCATCTGTTAAGAGTCGTTAGAGTCGCATAGCAAGCATCCTGGGGCAAACGAAAACCAGATCTAGACGTGAGACGGACGACCATCCGCGTGCCCAATTCCGACCTCCCAGCCCGAAAATCAGGCTCGGTTTGCTCTCCTCGCGATGAGATTCCTAAGGCGCTCTCGTCTCGTGGGGCAGGATTTTGATTTCGCTCGACGTTCTCGAGATCGAAAGTCTCGCGTACCGAAAAAAATCGGATCGTTCGCCGCCGCTTTTCCAGTCTCGCGAATCGATGGCGAATTCGCTTTTCAGACGCCACCGGAAATTGCTAGATCATCGTAATAGCAAAAGGTTAAGTCACTGAAGCATCGAATGACCGCCAATTCCGCCCCGCGCGTTGCCGCCCGGTGTGCCGTAGCAGCGGCTGGCTAAATGAACTAGGCCGAGGATTTCAGCGGCCTGCAAAATATGGTCTGTCAACAAAGAGGATAAAAAGAATATGGCAAGTTCGCTGGAACCTACGTCAGCAACCAAAACTCCAACTTCACCCCAAACCGGAATGGTCCAGGAATTTGACGCCATAGTTATCGGTGCTGGTGTAGCCGGACTCTATCAACTGTATAAGCTGCGTGAGGCCGGGCTTTCCGTACGATGCCTCGAGGATGGCACCGGTGTCGGCGGAACCTGGTACTGGAATCGCTATCCCGGATGCCGCTTTGATTCCGAAAGCGAAACCTATGGCTATTCGTTCTCTAAGGAACTGCTGCAAGAATGGGACTGGAAAGAGCACTATTCCGGTCAGCCGGAGAACGAGCGCTATCTCAATTACGTCGCTGATAAGTTCGACCTGCGCAAGGATATCCAGTTCAACTCCCACGTAACGGCCTTAAAGTATGACGAAAAGGCCAATCGCTGGGACGTTACACTGGAAAATGGCCAACAACTCCGCGCGCAATTCGTCGTCGCGTGCGTCGGCATCTTGTCGGCTCGCTACCTGCCGCCATTTGAAGGCGTCGATACTTTCAAGGGAGAATCATTCCATACCTCACGATGGCCCAAGGAGAAAGTTGATTTCACCGGCAAGCGCGTGGGCGTCATCGGCACCGGCGCTACCGCCGTTCAACTGATTCCGATTATCGCTAAGGAAGTAGCCCATCTTACAGTTTTCCAGCGCACGCCGAACTATTGCGCGCCTCTGCGTAACGGCTTGGTCTCCGAGGAATCGCAACGCCGTTTCAAAGAGAACTACGATTATATCCATAAGACGATTCGCCAAACGCCAGCAGGCTTTCTGCATGATTTCGATCGCCGCAAAGCCTTGGAAGTGCCCAAAGAAGAGCGGCTAGCTGTCTATGAAGAGTTATGGGCGCAGCCGGGTTTCAAGAAATGGCTCGGCAATTTTCGCGATATCATGACCGATAGCGCCGCCAACGAAGACTTCGCTGAATTCGTGCGTAATAAGATTCGCGCGCGTGTGAAAGATCCTGTGGTCGCCGAAAAGTTGGTGCCGAAGAACCATCCGTTCGGCTCCAAGCGCATTCCCCTCGAGACTAACTATTACGAGGCCTACAACCAGGACAACGTCCTGTTAGTCGACATCAATGAGACCCCGATTGAGCGGATTACTCCCAAGGGCATTAAGTGTAGTGATAAAGAATATGAATTCGATGTAATCATCTACGCCACCGGCTTTGATGCGATTACCGGCTCGATCACGCGCATGGATATTCGCGGCGAAGGTGGCAAGTCGATCAAAGAGTATTGGGCCAACGGACCGCGAACGGTACTTGGACTGCAAACCGCGGGCTTCCCAAATTTCTTTATCGGCACCAACACTGCCTTCTGCAATTACACAGTCTGCGCCGAGCACGTCGTTGAATGGATAACCAACGCGATCAAGTACGTCCGCGACAAAGGCTATTCACTCATCGAGCCTAGTCGTGAGGCCGAAGAAGCCTGGGTGGCACACGCCAACGAGATGGGTAGTCATACCTTCCTCAGCGCCTCCAACGGCTGGTTTGTGGGCGGTAACATTCCGGGCAAGGCTCGCGCTATTTTGCTCTACGCGAACACGGCTCCGGCCTATCGGGCGAAATGTGATGAGGTAGCGGCGAAAGGTTACGAAGGATTTGAGCTTCGCTAAGCCTGCTTCGTAAAATATATAGTTCTGGCTAAATCGTGCCCGTCGCCGTGAAACTCGGTGGCGGGCATGATGCATTTTTACGACGCGAGAGTGGGTCGAATGTGACTCGAAGTCTCACGAGATACGGCCTAATGACGCCAGCTTCGCTAACGCTTCGGCGGCCAGCATCCGTGTCAATTCGCCGGCTGGAATCCGCCGCCGTGCCAGCGATGCGGCTTGGCCTGACCACAAGCTCATAAAATCTGATGAACCGGACGGCTCGGATTTGGCCCGTAGCGGAGCTACTGCAGGAGCCGCAAGCGGAAAGCCGGGTGTTGCCGACGACATCGGGCCAACCTCGCTGATCAGTCGGTTGACGATCCCTCGTGCCGGACGCCCGGTGAAAACATTCGTGACTATCGTGTCGTCATCCACAGCGCTGTCGAGCGCCTTCAGATGCAACGCGGGCGTCGCCGCCTCGGGGCAGAATAGATAAGCGGTCCCAATCTGCACCGCCGACGCTCCCAACGCTAGCGCCGCAACGATTCCCCGCGCATCGGCGATTCCGCCCGCCGCAATCACCGGAATCTTGACTGCATCCGCCACTTGGGGCACCAGCGCGAACGTGCCAACCTGTCGCGCAATATCCTCCGACAGAAAGTTGCCGCGATGGCCTCCAGCTTCCAGTCCCATCGCGATTACGGCGTCGCATCCACGCTGCTCCAGCCAGCGCGCTTCGCGGACGGTGGTCGCCGACGCGATAACTTTCGCGCCGATAGCTTTGACGCGCGCCAGCAAACTTGGCTCTGGCAGGCCGAAATGAAAGCTGATGACGCTTGGCTTGCACTCCTCGATAAGCGCACAGAAGTCCCCATCGAAAGGTCGTCTGGTCGACGACGGTAGCGGCGCTTCAGGATCGAGTCCCAACTCGACGAAGTATGGCGCCAGTCGCGTTCGCCAGGTCAGAGCGCGCACCGGATCGGCCACAGGCGGCGTGTGGCAGAAGAAATTCAGATTGAATGGTCGCGACGTCTTGCTGCGGATCAACTCGACCGCTACCCGCACCTGCTCAAGGTTCATCTGCGCGGATGGAAGCGAACCCAATCCTCCGGCTTCACTCACCGCAATTGTCATTTGCGGCGTTCCTGGCCCAGCCATTGGTGCCAGCACGATCGGCAACTCGATACCGAAAAGGTCCAAAATGCGTCGATCAGGCCACTCCGTCATCATCAATCTCACGTTCCTAAGACAGGTTGATTAAACCCTAAGTAGGAATCATCGGCGGCACAACAATCGGCGCGAACTATCAGACGCTCGCAGCGCGATCCCGTCTCGACTAAAATAGCCCGCCGGAACGATTCTCCCATCGCCACGCCGGTATCGCGCAGGAGGGCATGATGACTGAGGCGGAAACCACGAGCTTACAACGCCCGTTGCGCCCGGGCACCCTTTCGGTATGGCTGCAGGCCAGCCGCGCGTGGACCCTGGGTATGCCGTTCGTTAGCGTTTCGGTCGGCACCTTTGCTGGCCTCCGCGCTTACGACGTCTTTTCACCGATAAAATATCTGGTCGCCGCAGCCGCCGCGATGGCTCTGCAGGCCGGCGCCAACATGGTCAACGACTATTACGATTTTGCCAACGGCACCGATTCGCCGGACTGGAACTCGCCGGAAAACTTTGGCCCCGGCCTCGTCATTCAACGCGGCTTCCTGCGCCCGGAACAGGTCTGGATTGGCGGTATTGTCGCGCTAGTCTTCGGCTCGATTCTGGGGCTCTCGCTCGCCTACGTATGCGGCTGGCCGGTATTGATTCTTGGCCTGCTCGGCGTGGCCGGAGCGTATTTCTATACCGGCGCGCCGCTCAGCCTGGCCTACCATGGGCTCGGCGACTTGATGGTCTTTACTCTCATGGGCCCCGGTTACGTCCTCGGTGCACACTACGTTCAAGCCCTCCATTTTTCGTGGACCGCTGCGATCGCCTCTATTCCGATGGGCTGTCTCTGCTCAGGCGTCCTCCAGGCGAACAACCTGCGCGATATCGACAACGATAGCGCGCATGGCAAATGGACCATGGCGGCGCTGCTTGGGCGCAACCGGGCGGTGACTGAATTGATGGTCACGAATACCGTCGCCTATCTGGCCGTGATCGTCGGCGCAATAACCGGATTTTTACCATGGCCTGCGCTAGCCGCCCTCGTCACTGCACCGCGAGCACTCGAGGAGGTCCGGCTTGTCGGACAAGGGCCGGACGCTGAGCGGCATAACCGCGCGATGGCCCTCTCGGGTCAATTACAATTCGAATTCGGCCTGCTTCTTACGGCCGGTCTGATCGTTGGATGGTTTCTCGGGAAATAGCCCGAAATCATATGCGCGGGGTTTGGAAAGGCTCACTCGCTTGCGACGCCCTGCCGCATTAGAGACAGAGGCGCAGCGACCAAACGGGTTTCCGAAGTGCGTTGGAGAGAAAGAAGGGATCAGCTAATCGCTCAGGACTGCGGGTTCATGCCGAGGACCCTTCCTCAACCCATCAAACTCGCCAGCCGCCAACAATCCGATTAGTGCGGTGTTTCCTGCGCAGCCAGTAGTCCGAGGTCGCGCAACAAACGCGCTGTCGGTTCATTGCGGCGCCGCCAGAATTGGATTGCAGCACGTACCAAAGCAAAGGCTTCTTCCTGGCTCATCTTGCTCAAACGTTCCGAAAGCGAGTCGCTGTCGGTGGCCCATTTCTGATCGAGACCCTCTGCACGGCTGACCTCAATCATTTCCGACCACATTCTTTCCGTAAACTGCGGGCTGAGCCATAAGGCCCTCAGCGCTTCACATAAGAACGCCGCCTCAGCGAAGTTCAAGCCGATCCCTTCGAGCAATCCATGATCGTTGGCAGACCGTGATGGCATTGGTGCTCACCCCAAAATTGAGCCCGGCGCGCGAGCAGAGACTAAATCTACTCACGAACTGTATCCGGACCGGCGAGTCCGCATCCAGAAGGGCCGTGAATGAATATTCGTTCCCCAGCAAATTTATATCAGTTCACGAGCGTCCTATCAAAGCGCAAATAAGGAATTTTAACCCAGCAACAATAGCAGCGCCGTGCCTGGCGGTCGCCAGCGGCAGGCACCAATTAAGGCGCATGCGATCTCGGCACATTCGTGGTATTGAGACAATGGCTTGGGGATCCTGGGTTTGTGGGGACGATCTAGGAGTCCACTCCTGCCGGTCACAAATGGCTCAGGGGGCCTGATTAGGATGTCGATTATGGACAGTTCCAGAGGTCGGGGGTTTGGTCGTTGGGTTCTTCAATATCGCGCACCAATCGGTGCGATTCTCGTACTGCTCACCCTGCTGATGGGTTATTGGGCAAGCCGGATCAAAGCCTCGTCAGAGTTTGAAGATCTCTTTCCGGCGCACCACCCGAACACGATGCTCTATCGCGAGTACCGCCAGGAATACGGCGGTGCCCAGACCCTGGTCGTGATGATGCGGCTCAAGCAGGGCGACATCTTCAATCGCAAAAACCTGCAAGCGATTCAGGATATGACCCGTCAGATCGATGCACTACCGGGGGTCAATCATAACGAGGTATATTCGATTGCCTCTTATCGCCTGCTCTACGCCCGCGTTGTGCCGGGCGGGCTTGTCTCATCGCCCTTCATGTACCCGAAGGTTCCTGACACACAGGCCGGCCTCGACGAGTTACGCAACGTGGTCCACTCGCATCGCGAGCAACTGGCAGGATTTGTAACCAACGACGATCGCGGCGCGATGATCCTCGCGAGTTTCAGCGATCAGGCGCTCGACTACAAAACCCTTTTCGACGACATCCAGGGCATGATCGATAAGTATTCGGATAGCAATACGACTATCTACGCCAGTGGCGCCGTGATGTTCGCCGCGTGGGGCTACCATTATCTTGGCCGTCTTACGCTCATCTTCTGGAGTTCGATCCTGCTGATGATCGTGCTCTCGTTCCTGAGCCTCGGCCGGCGCACCGGATGGTGGGCGCCGATCATTACTGGACTCGGTTCCGCGCTCTGGGGCCTCGGATGCGTCAGTTTGCTCCGCTACAACTTCGACCCCGTGATGTTAGTCATTCCGCTGATCTTGACGGCTCGCGACCTCGGCCACGGAATACAATGGCAGGGCCGCTATTACGACGAACTTGACCGTTGTGGTGAAAAAATCCCCGCTATTGCTGCCGCCACCGACGCGATGCTGCGGCCCGGCATCGCCATCGTCATCGCGAATATCGCCGGAATCATTTTTATCGCTATCGGCGATATTCCGGTCCTGCGCCAGATCGGCGTCGGCGGCGCGTTATGGCTGGCGGCAAGCCTTCCGATGGTCTTCGTACTGCAACCGATCATTATGAGCTATCTCCCGCACCCGCGCGTACGCGAAGGCTGGACCACTATGGCGTCTGCGCTGCGGCGGCTATACCAGTCGCCCGCAGGATGGTTCGAGCGGCTGCCGATAACACCCGGCGTTGGACGGACCGCCGCGATCGCACTTGGCGTTATCCTGATGGCCGTGGGCATTGCTTCATTGACGCGGACTCGCTCCGGTTACCAGGTCGCTGGAACCCCGATCTATCGCCCCGACGCCACCGTAAACCTGGCCACCGCAGCAATCAGCCGCTTCGTACCGACCAACACCGGATGGGTCGTGTTCGAAACTCCCGATTATCCCAACCCAACTTCCAACATTGGTGTGACCACGCTTCGCGTCGAAGATGATCTCGCAACCTATCTGCGCCGCCGCGGCGACGCGGTCGCCGTTCTCGACTTTGCGACTATCGCCGAAATGCCGATGAACTCGTTGCTGCATTATGGCTACCCGAAATATGTTTCAATTCCCTCGTCTGATCTTATGGCTGCCAATCTCTGGAGTTTCTTCTTTGGTGCCTCCGCCCCCGACGCGCCGCGCAGCTATTTTGCACACTCGCCCGCGATGACCAGTGCCTGTGTCCGCTTGCTCTTGCCCGACCATAGCAACGCACGGCTGACGCGGCTGCGTGACGACCTCGATTACTTCGTCAAAAATCGCGTTGAAGCCGACCCAGCTCTGAGTCATGTCAAGCTGCGTTATCTGGGTGGTGATGCGGGACTCTATCAGGCGACCGATGATGTTGTGGCGCGTCTCAATCTCGTGAACGTGGGCCTGGCGCTTGCCGCAATTCTGATCATCTGCACGGTCATGTTCCGCTCGATTGTTGCTGGGATTATTTTCGCCGTCGCCGCCGTGATGGCTAATGCGATCGCGTTCACCTACATGAATTTCAATGATATCGGGCTGACCGCCGATACCATTCCGCTGATCTCATTGGGTATTGGACTGGGTATCAGCTTCGCAATTTACATTGTCGCGCGGATGCGCGATGAAGCCCTGACCGGTTTGACTCTGAATGACGCCGCTGAAGCGGCTCTGAGGAGCACTGGCGCGCGAGTAGTCACTACCTTCATCGTGATTATCGGCGGAATCGTCCCATGGGTATTCTCGCCGATGCTGTTCCATTACCAGATGAGCGTATTGCTGATCCTGCTGATGGTAACGAATCTGCTCGCAGGAACGGTGGTTGTCCCCGCGTTGATCGTCTGGACCCGGCCGCGCTTTATGTTGAAGTGTACTGAGATTGGAATGACTAATCGCCGCGAACCGAGCGACCTCACCCACGCCGCCTCTTCATGACGGGCAACTAGTGCCTCGTCATCGATTGGACTTGCAGCGATACGGTGCTCGCTC
>DATKPK010000224.1:0-6059 GCA_035524095.1 Binataceae bacterium (SeqCode)
GGCCGGATCGCGGAAGTGATCGCGGCTGAAGCACCGGACTTGGTTGCGCTTCAGGAGGCGGCGCAATGGTTGGCCGTCAGAGCGTCTGCGATGACATTGAGATACGACTTTTTGCTGTCCATCCTGCGAGCGATTCATGCACTCGGCGCGTTCTATGTTCCCATAGCAATAAGCCGAAATCTGGACCGGACGGCGCCGATCGATATTGGGGGCACCCAGGTGCGAATCGTTGATCGTGATGCGGTGCTATTGAAGATTAGCGATCCGGTGAGTTGGGTGCGCCCATTCAATATTCAGTCGGAGAGTTTCGCGACGCTGATGCCGATCACGAGTCCGGCGATGGGTACGATGACGGTTCCACGCAGCTGGATCGCGATTGATGCGCTAATCGATAAGAGGGAGTTCCGCTTCGTCAATACTCATCTGGAATCGTACGACGCGCGGGTACAGATGGCGCAAGCGGCGGAATTGATCGCTGGAGCCTGCGATACGAATCTGCCAGTGATAATAGCGGGTGACTTTAATTCAAATGCGAATCAGCAACCCGGTGACGCGCGCGAGAATGACAAGAAGGCCGCGTATAGTCATCTAGTCGCGAGTGGCCTACAGGACGTATGGGCGAGTATGAATCCAGGCGATCCCGGGGATACATGCTGCCAGCGTGCCGACCTAATGAATGACGCTTCGGCGTTGTTCGAGCGGATCGATTTGGTACTCACGCGAGGCGGGGTCACGCCGATTGGAGCGAAGCTGGCGGCGGATCAGCCGGATGTCAGAACAGCGAGCGGCCGCTGGCCGTCGGATCATGCGGGGATAGTCGCGAAGCTGCGGATAGGCTGAAGATGCGCAGGAACGTATTTCAGCGTTCGCGATCCGGCGCGGGCCGCTATTTTTTGACCGCCGATGGTTTTGGCATCGCTCCTGATCCCCCTTGGGGAGGTTTTGCCGCGGGGCTCGGTGTTCCTTTCGGCTCGTATCCTCTGCCGCCGTCGGGGCGGTATCCCTTTTTTAGGGGGGTAGATAATGCCTTTCTATCCTCGGTGCCAGTCATAGCGGGTCGGCCTCCGAGAAGAACTCTATCATGTTGCAGTCTTGCCGGCGAATTAGCAGACCTTGTGTACGCTCGATTTGTTCTTGAAACCTGCCGCTTTCGTCAATTCGCCACACTTGGGAAACGTAAATGTCCTGATCATTCGGGAATGACGAAGCATGGGAGTCACGACCATAGTAAGCCCCTATCTTACTTCCATCTTTCAGGTGAAAGATTATCCAACAATAAGACCCTCGTCTGAAGAAGTCATCCCATGCTGTAGGGCTGGGGTTTAGGGCAAACCAGGACGAGTACCTTACCCTGTAGCAAGAATAGCCAATGACGGCTGGAATAATCACAAGTGATGCAATCAGTTGAAGATACGGAATCGAACTCGACCAAGATAGCTGGAGATGGCTACTTAATGTCGATAGAGCCGGAAGAATCAACGGCCAAGTCAAGGCGAAGTTTAGTATCCCGTAGGCGAGACTGAGGAAGAGACGCGTTCCAGCGTCTCTATCCTCGACCGGAACATAAAGCTCGTAGATGCTTTGGGCGACGAATCCCGGAAATACCAACAGGACGAAAAAGAAGATGCCTTTCCCTGATAAATCCGGCAATCTGAATCCCCGTCAGGCGGCGGATTTTTTGGCGGCGGATGCCTTTGCATCGTGAGCAGCCTGCATGCGGCGGAGTTCTTCCCATCCGAGATACGCGGTGAAGCGATTTTCGTTAAAAAAGAGCACCGGACCGTTACAGATGAAGATGTAGTCGGTGTCCTCAAGTGCAGTGGTGGCGCCGTGGACCATCCCATTGGCCTCGTAAACGTAGTCGCCAGCGTTGAGGATGCCCGTGCGGACCTGCAACTTGCCCGAAATGATGAAGGTGTGCGAGGCGGTCAGATGCTTGTGCGGTGGGGCGGTATAGCCTTTGAGCCATCGGAAGAGGACGGCCCAAGTACCCGATTCCGAGCCGGTCCAGAGGATTTTCATGAAGGCGCGCTCGGGATCGTCCGCCATCGGCATCCATTCCATTGTGGATGAGCTTACGAGCGTATCCATCAGTTCGCTGTTGAAGGGATTGATTTCCTGGGGAAGGGCCATCGCGGGTACCTCATGGCAGCGGCGTGGTTCGGAATCGCCGCTGCTGCGCGTCGTGATGGTATGTCGTTAACTGGGGGGTCGCAGCCTTGTCAAGCTAAGTCTCTAATTCCGCTAATAATAAGTCGAACTATAGGCCGATGGCTATTGCGGATTGCCGCCTGGAGCGAACATCAAGGAGTAGGGCAAAAATTACGAGCACTGAGAAAAGGTAGGCAAGGGCTGTAATCGGCAGATGGAGGAGCGAGGCGAAATGCGGTTGCCACCAAACCGCAAAATCGGAGGCTAAAACCAAAGCAGCTATTGCCACAATGGAAAGCAGAAGCAGTTGGTGCGCTCGACCGTCAGCTTTCCGGCATGCAAATGCAGCCCACAAGCCTATTCCGAGGTATTGGAGCTCGAGAAATACGCCGAGAAATACAGTAAACCACCTCGACCCGGCGAATGCCAAAGCCGGACCTGCGAAGTCCATCCATTGAGGTTCAAGGAAAAGCGCACAAAAGAGCAGCGTAAACGCCAGGCAAGCGAGTCTCACCGAAATTGCCACGGTGCGACGCATCAAAGAGGGATAGCACGACACTACGCACCTCACCAGGCCCTGGCCGCTCGAAAGGATGATTTGAGTCCAAGGGGTCGGGCTGATCTGAAGCCTGGTATTAAATCCTAGAGAATTGGGTTGATCTGAATGAGTTCACCCGAGTGAGGTGACACGAGCAGAGTCTGTTTTCGCGGAGGAATCGGCGCTTGAATCAAGGCTGGCCTGGCGGGATGATCCCACAATGTTCGGACTCGGATTCAAACGCGTAGGCGGCGCACTAGTAGTAGCAGCCCTTCTTTTGATGGTGGCGCTCGCTGCCGCGTCAGTTCGGGCATCACAAATCGACGTGTGCTTTTCGCCTCCGCTTCCGGGCACATGCGATCCGCTGGCGACCGTCATTCAAGAGATTGACGGCTCACACAATATAATTCTCATTCAGATGTACTCACTCACTTCGCCGGAAATCGTCACGGCGCTGGTCAATGCGAAGAACCGTGCCGTTGACGTACGGGCCATTGTCGATCGGAGCCAGCTTGACCAGGACCCTGGAGATACCTCCGCTGTCAACCGGCTTGCCTTGGCTGGGATTCAGGTTCTGGTAGATAACATACCCGGGTTGATGCACGACAAGATCATGATCATCGACGACAAGACCGTCCTGACGGGGAGCCTCAACTATACGTGGTCGGCTGAGCATCGGAATGCCGAAAACCTGCTGGTGATCAACGACCCGAAGCTTGCCGCCGAGTACGCACAGAATTGGAAGGGCGCTGCAGCTCGATCGCAGCCACTCGCGACGGCAGCGGAAAGTGGCTTGACTTCCCAACAAGAGACGTCGGCCGGGGCGATAGTTGGGAACCGCCGCAGCATGATTTACGAATGGCCGGGATGTCCCTATTACTACAAAATCGCGCCGCGCAACCGAATCAATTTTCCAAGCAGGCAGGCGGCGGAAGCGGCCGGGTACCATGCGGCGACGAATTGCCAGTGATCTCATGAACACTGATCTTCGGCTTGATGAAGTGGACGGGGAACGGTATTCAGATAGGGCAGGTGATAGGAGGACCGTATGCCGTACGCCCAAGGGCGCGTCTATAACGACGCCGACAGCCATATCATGGAGACGGAGGGTTGGCTTGCGAGCTATGCCGATCCGAAGGTGCGCGAGCGGATTCCGCCGCCGGACTTTGCGCGGACTGGCGTGATGGCGAAAGACGTCGGCGTGAAGCGCGACTGGTCGAAGGTCAACCTTGAAACGAATCTGATGATTCTCAAGGGCTGGGGAGCATACGGCGCGTACGACCCGCAGGAACGGTCGAAGGCGTTGGACCTGCTCGGCTTCAATAAGCAACTGGTCTTCAGCTCGATCGCGTCGGGGCAGTTCTGGGGGACATTCGAGCAAAGCCAGCACGAGCCGGAATTGATGTATGGCGGGACGCGGGCGCTGAATCGGGCAATCGCGGACTTTTGCGCGCATGACAAGCGGCTGATGCCGGTCGGATTTCTTCCGCTGGACGTTCCAGAATTGGCGGAGCAGGAAATCGAGGAGGCTATCAAGCTGGGCCTGAGCTCGGTCTGGATTCCGGCGGGACCGGCGGGAGTACGCTCACCGACCCATCCGGATTTGGACGGGGTGTGGGCGCGGATGCAGGACGCCAACATGCCATTCATGCTGCACGTTGGCGCAGGAGCGCTGCCGGTGCCTGCGGCGTATCATAACAACGGAATCAAGACGACAGATTTCCTTGGGGGTGGCGAGACGCTACGAGCGAAGGATTACATGGTGTTCCATACGCCGTCGGAGTTGTTCTTGAGCGCGATGATCCTGGATGGCGCGTTCGAGCGATTCCCGAAGCTGCGATGCGGATGTATCGAGGAGGGCGCGCTGTGGGTGGTGCCTTGGCTGAAGCGGCTCGATCAAGCGCAGGATTCTTTCATTCGGACGGAGCCCAATCTGGCGATGCCGATGAGGGCGTCCGAGTACGCACGCCGTCAAGTGCGTTTCACGCCGGTGCCGAGTGAGCCGCTCGGATGGATGATTGAGCAGGCAGGTTCCGACCTATTCCTGTTCTCATCTGACTATCCGCATATCGAAGGCGGACGCAATCCGTTGAAGCGTTTTGAGAGCGCGATGCCGAACGCGACTGAAGAAGATAAGGATCGTTTCTATGCGACGAATTTCACTTATCTGATGGAAGGCTAATCGGCGGTCATAATAACGCGAACAAGGGCGAGAGGAGCAATCCTCTCGCCCTTTTCATTTTCCACTGAGACTGAGATTTAAGTTGATCCGGAAAAATCAGGACCAGCGGGCGGTCCGGGGTTTTCCTCCAGGACCGCTGTAGGTCGCGGTGTAGCCAGGTTCGCGAGTAAACTTGACAGGCGGCATCTGCGTGTAGAGCGCTTTCCAGGCTGAGATTATTTCGTCTTCAGCGCGATAGTCGAAAGGATCCTGCAAAATCTTTTCGTCGCTGCCATTCGGTTCAAGCGGATGGTCCATCAGCCATTTGGCAGTGACTGCGATGCCGTCGCGAGGCGCAACGACGTCGCGGTAACCGAGCACGGTCTTGAGCTTGGTCAAGTCAAAGACGCGGTGCGTGGTCCATGGCTGGCCGAGCAAGGGCCTGGCGGAGACGGCATATTCCCAGGGCATCGAGACGATTTCGAGTTCGTGGCGGAGCGTTTCGGCAATCAACTCGATGGTCTGGCGAAGCGTGAAAAGCTGTTCGTCAGCGCAATTAAAGATTTGGCCGGCAGCCGCTTCGGGCTTATCTACTGCAAGCAGGAGCGCATGCGCAGCGTTCTCGACATAGCAGCAATGATAGAGCGAGAGGCCGTCCTCGGGCACGATGATGGAGCGGCGGCCATCGCGGATACGGCGAACAACGCACCATTCACGCGGGGCGATTTGGTAGGCGCCGTAGAGAATCGGGTAGCGAAAGTGGGTGGCATGCGGATGGTTGGCAAAGACGCCTTGCTCAGTTTGAGCGACGCGCCAGCCCTTCGCATCCTCTTCTTCGACAGGGACGACGGGCGCGTCCTCAGCGATGGGAATGCGCATACCAACGGGATGCATCACGCCGGGATTCATGTAGCCGCGATAGGCGGGGACGCCGCCGATCGAGATGAAGCGGTCGGTGTGACCGACCATGATTTCGGCGACACGGCGCAGGCGGCCGTAGGCAGCGATTGTGAGATCGAAGGTGCGGGAACCGATTGCGCTGCGGAAGGCGTCGGCATCAAAAGGGTCGGTATGGATATGCTCGACCGAGGGCGGAATTTCGTCGAGCTCATGGCGGCCCGTGTGGAGCATCGCGACTGAGTAACCGCGATGGAGGAGGCCGTTGACGATGAGATGTCCAGTGGGACCAGTACCGCCGATAACCAGAGC
>DATKPK010000225.1:0-17138 GCA_035524095.1 Binataceae bacterium (SeqCode)
CCGGTTTCGGGCGCGGTAACTCGCCCGCCTTTCCGCCCGCGCGCGGCCGCGCGCGAACTTCTGCTACGGTTTTGGGGAGGCTGCCACCTTTGGTGGCAGCCTCCCCAAATCCGTAGCGAGACGCGATTTCACTCCACGCTACGCCCTCGAGGCCCGGCTGTGTCTGTACGATGTAAAGATTAGCGCCGAGCCTGAGCGGCTTGGACACGGGAACGGGACCGGCCGCCCCCGTTCCCGCACCTTTTACTCTGGACGGCTTGGCCTGACGCGCCGCCAGCGGCTTACTTGGAACGCGAGACGTACTCATGCGTCTCGGTATTAATTGTAATGACGTCGTCTTCCTGCACGAAATGCGGCACTTGCACTACCAGGCCAGACTCGGTCGTCGCAGGTTTCAGCGTATTCGTAACCGCTGCCGTCTTGATGCCGGGGTCAGTGCGCACGACCTTCAATGCGACGGTTTTCGGCGGCGTCACGTTGAGCGGCGTGCTTTCGTAAAATTCGACTTCGACCTTCATGTTTGGTTTGAGGAAGCCAGCTACGTCCTCAATCAAGTCCTTCGGTAGGGTGATTTGATCGAACGTCTCTGTATTCATGAAATGGAATTCGCCGCCTTCCTCGTAGAGGAATTCCATTTCCACCTGATCGAGGATCACTCGGTCCACCCGATCTTCTGAGCGGAACCGGTTTTCCGTCTGGGTACCGGTCACGATATTGCGTAACTTGGTCTGCACCATCCCCCGCCAGTTCCCCGGCGTGATATGACTGATCGTCATCACGCGCCACAATCCGTTATTGTATTGCAGCACCATACCGGGCCTGAGCTGAGTCGCCTGAATCAACATTTAGCTTTACTCTCGCGGGAAGTTGGAACCGCTTAACGTAACGCGATCGCGAAAGCTGGGGCAAGTGGGGCAATCAAGGGGTCTGTGGAGCATCCGAGTTGCCTGACCCAATTAGTTTGCCGAGCGAGCAAAATCTTTCAGTTTCACGCGGCTCACCACGCCCCTTCCGGAGGTCGATTGCCGATGCCGCTCCCGGCCGAGGGCGCAGCCATATAGGCGTTGATGCCGCCCACGCCGATCGCCTGCTCTGTGTATGCGCCGGTGTTATCCGTCACGCGAATCACCGCCGGACCGTTGGCCGGATTGTAGTAAGCGGTAAATGGGACCGTCTGCGTACCGAAATGCGATAACACCGAACCCAGGAACCCCGCAGCACCGTTCGCGCCACCAATCGGAATTGCCTGATCCAGCATACCGTTCTGATAGAGTCCGGCGGTACGCACGTTGCGCCCATTTATGATGCCGGTAACCACTGTTTGGCTTGGCGATAGGCTGGTTACCGATTGAATCTGGATCGACATCGTGCCCGGCTCCGCGTTCGCCGGTGCGCCGATTATCATCGACGTCCCTCCAGGCACGGGCGGATCGATAGTTGAGGAGTTGAACATTGCAGATGGGGTCGTTGCGGCGATAGCCGTCGACAGGTCGATTGGCTGCTCAGCGTAATGGCTCCCGACGCCGAACGCCCGAATTGACGCCGAACCGCCATCCATGACGAAGCGCTTGTCGATATTGTTGGTTGCGGCACTGCTGCTCGTAGCAATCTCCGCCGCCAGCCGCCCATCGATATAAATCCCTGCACGCGTTACGTCACGTCCCTGAATCACGCCGAGCACCTCGTACATCGGCGGCTCGACTGCAATCTGTCGAACCGCGACCACATCGATTTGCACGTCGCCCAGATGGCTTTCCAGCGTATGACGCTTAGATGGCGAAGGCCGCGTCGACCCATGACTAGGAATCTCAGCGGTACCAGCCGCCGCATTTTCCTCGGGCGCCTCGGCCGGACGCGAGCCATCAACTTCCACGCCCTCTTCATTCGCGCCCGAGTTACGTGGCCCGCTATTGACAATCCCACCTTCGGGCGAGGACGCAAAAGCCTCGGCTGAACGGCCCTGCGAATCATACACCCGGATCGACGTCCCTGGTTCCGGGCTTCCGAGGCCGATGTCAAAATCGAGCCGTTGCTCGCCCTGAATCGTAGCTATCTTGATACGCTTCAATAATTGGCCATTCTGGTAAATTCCCCCGCCAGTGAGCGCGGTGCCCTCCAGATAGCCCTTGATACGCATTACGCCGCCCTCATTACTGCTCGATTCAATTACGGCTTTGGGCGGTTCGCCAATCGAGCTCTCGGACGGCATCGGTCCGATACGTTCCAGCGGTGCAGCACCTTCCGATGCTACCGGTTTAGCCGGGCTGCTCTCAGTTGCCGATGCGCCGGATTCAGTGGGAGTTCCCGACGAGGTGCTGGCCCTCGCTATAGATGGCCCAGCCACGCTCGGCGGCATAGCCTTGGCCAGAGCCTCGAGCTCGTGCGTGATTGAACTCCACATCTCGGATTCACCCGAGCCCTTGATCGCCTTGTCGACGGCCGCGTGATCGGCGAGCAGCGTCGCCATCTGCGATGCAACCCCGGTACGATCGCCGGAAGTGAGCATCTGGCTCAGTGTCTGCGCGTCAGCGGCAAAGCTCGCGACCGGGGCGGCGAGTGAACTCATGTTATTCTTTGCGCTGATCGAATTGAGCATGCCAAAGGCGTTATCGCTCAACTGTAACGCCAGATGCGCAGCGTGCTCAGATTCGTTTTCGGAAGCCTGCGCGAAGCCCGCGGACAACAGCATCAGCCCAATCAAGAGCAAGAGCGCCAGCCCCGCGCATCCGCTGAATAAACGGCCCCGCACAGCGGCGAGTATAGCCGCGTCGAGTCGATCGTAGAACATCTCCGCCTGCATCCGGACGACTGGTGCCTCGACACTCAGTTACTTCGCGCACAAGCTGAGTTTGGCTCTCAGGCGAGGCCTGCTAAAATCTAGCGTTACCAGTTGATCCGCAGTCGTCACGCCCTCCAGTTTAGTGGATGCGACCAGAACTCTCGGAATTTGATAATGCCCTACGAAAAGCATTACGCCGCGCTTATTCAGTCGGCCGGAATCGCCCGTCTCGACGACCGCATCGTCGTGCGCGTTATCGGTGATGATCGCGTCACCTTCATGCACGGCATGTGCTCTCAGGACATCCAGAATCTGCAGCCAGGGATGACCGCCCCAGCGCTGCTCTTAACCGAACACGCGCACGTCGTCGCGGACTTCTTCATCTATGCCACCGATGACGCTGCCCTCCTGATAGAAATTGAGCGCTCGCGGTGGCCGTGTGCGCGCGCCCATTTGGAAAAATTTCTGGTAGCCGACGACGTCGAATTCGAGGAACTTGAAGGGCTAACAGTAGTCGATATCGAAGGTCCGGCCGCGGCCGAGACGATTGCTGCAATCGGGACTGAAGGCATTAAAGTGGCAAAAGAGTGGCGCCATTTTATTGCCGGTCCGGCACGAATCGCATCCATCCCACGTTTCGGCGGCCCGGCATTCACGCTTCTGGCTGACACTTCGGCGGTGCCTGATCTGATCGCGACAATGCTCCAATCGCCGTCTCATTCCGAATTGGTCGAGCCCTCCGCGCTGGAATTGCTGCGCATCGAAAATCGCATTGCGTTGGTCGGAGTCGACACAACGGACAAAACTCTCGCCCTCGAAGCCCGCCTCGAACGCGCAATTTCGTTCAACAAGGGTTGCTATATCGGGCAGGAGACGGTGGAACGTGCGACGGCGCGAGGTGGCGTCAAAAAGCGCCTTTGCAGTCTCAAAATCGAAGGCAATGAAGTACCGTTGGCTAACTCCGCGGTCTTCCTCGACGGTAAGGAAATCGGGTGCCTGACCAGCGTACTACAATCTCCTAGGTTAGGCGTTATAGGCTTGGGTATTCTCCACCATAGCGCGTGGCGCCCCGGCACACCGGTTCTAATAGGCGCCGCCGAGTATGCTTTCCGCGCGGTCGTACAGTCCTAAAACACGAACTTGGATGAGCGTGGTGCCAACCAATGGTTAGAATTTCTTGGTCGATTGACTTGCAATAATTGTTGGCGCTTCTAACTATGCTGATCGTGTCGGCTGGCCAGCGCCGGCATCAAAATTAAGGAGTTTCTAGCAATGGCGAATGTACTCGGTAAGCGTTACCTGTGTGAAACCTGCGGCACTGAAGTCCTGTGCAACAAGGCCGGTTCCGGTGGGCTTGAGTGTTGCGAGGGAGAGATGAAGATCAAAGAAGCGAAGCCGCTTCCTTCTTCCGACTAAGCCCTCGGCTCGTGCAGGGTGTCCGCTCCTGGGGGGTAGCGGATGAGCAGGCGGGGTGGGGGAGCTACAGGGGGATTAGTGGGTAGCTGGTGATAGCTCTCGAAAAAGCTGACCTCGTTTTGCATGGGGGCAACGTCCTCGGTCATCCAAATAGCGATACCGTGGCTGTTGCCAGTGATCTAATCATCGCTCACGGGCGCTTCGCTGACCTTAAAGCTCTGGTCGGCCAGAAGACCCGGATGGTCCGGCTCGCGGGCCGCACTGTGTGCCCCGGTTTCATCGACTGCCACCTCCATTTTATGGAAGCGGCAGCCGTGGCGACCGGTGTCGACGTTACCCGTTGCCGCCGCGTCGACGACCTTCTGGCCGATCTGCGCGTAGCTGCGGGACGAACACCTGCCGGTAACTGGCTACGGGCATTCGGCTGCGACGAAGCACTGATGCGCGATCATCGTGGTCCGATCCGCGACGAACTCGACCGAGCCATCACCCGTAATCCCCTCCGCCTGCGCCATCAGACCCTGCACGCCTCATGGCTGAATTCGCGCGCGATTGCACACTTGGGCCTTGAGCGCGAAGGTTTTGTTCCCCCCGACGGCGCATGGCTCGAACGCGATTCCGCTGGCCGCCTGACTGGCCTCGTCGCCGGCATGGAAGAATGGCTCTCGCGAATGCTGCCCTTTGTCACGTCCGCCGAACTCGAAGGCCGCGTCCGCAATTTCAGCAAGGAATTAGCAGCCTCAGGTGTTACTGCGTTCACTGACGCGACCCCACGCAACAGTTTCGACGATGTCGCCACCTTCGCTCGTTTCATCAGTTCTCGCATTATAGGCCAGCGCGTCAACGTGATGGTTGGCGGACGTGCGCTCGGCGCCGTTGCCGACGCAAGTGCTATCAACAAGCCGGGCCTTCGGCTTGCCGGAGTAAAATTCACAAATCTTGCGCAATGGCGAACGGACGAGCTCGCCAATCAAGTCGCGCGCGCCATCACCCAAGGTCTCGACTATGCCTTTCATGCTACAGAGGTCGAAGAGCTCGAAGGTGCGCTCAACGCGATCGCAAGCGGACGGCAGCTTGCTGGCGAACTCCCTGGACCGCACCCGATAGCCCGCATCGAGCATGGGGGGGTGATTCCGCCCGATTATCCCGAACGCATCGCTCGGCTTGGCGTATGGGTCGTCACAAATCCCGGTTTCATCCATTATCGAGGTGCGAAGTATGCCACCGAGCCAGGGTTACTTCCCTATACCTACCGCTCGCGCAGCCTAATCGCCGCAGGAGTCAAGCTCGCCGCCGCCACTGATGCGCCAGTTACGCCCGGCCGTCCCCTGACTGCTATCGCAGCCGCGGTCACCCGTATGTCCAAAGACGGCGCGGTGCTCGCACCCGAAGAGCGTTTGACGACGAATCAAGCCTTTGACCTCTTTACCCGCAGTGCGGCTGAGGTTAGCCATCTCGACTCCGGAGTAATCGAAAAGGGCCACCTGGCTGATTTGATTGTCCTGCCGGCCGACCCTGAAAAACTTGATCCTGCGGCACTGCGCACGCTCGCAGTTGATATGACTATCGTAGGCGGCCGCACCATCTACGAGCGCGGACTCGCAGCCGGTATCCATCGTGCCGACGCCGGTCGGGGTCGCTGATAATTTACTTGTTTTCCGCCTGATTCAGGCTAAATTCCTCATCTACGGACCCATCGGTCCGATGAGGAATGAATTCGTCATCGCCAACCACCGCCGCCGAAGCGCCCGGCTTCAACGTAGTGCTCTATGCCAAGCGCGACGGGATCGCGTGGGTGACATTGAACCGGCCCGATCGCTACAACGCCTACAACGTCGCGATGCGCGACGACCTTTATCAGGTGCTGACTGCGATCCATGAAGATCCCGAAGTCCGTGCGATGGTTCTGACCGGCGCAGGCTCTGCGTTCTCGACCGGGGGCGATGTCAGCGAATTCGGCCAAGCGCCTTCCCCACTGGCGGCGCGCTGGATCCGCTTCCGCCGTGACGTCTGGGGGCGACTTCGCGGTCTCGCGATTCCGACCATTGCAGCCGTCCACGGCTTCACCGTCGGTGGCGGCCTCGAGATGGCACTGCTCTGCGACATCGCGATTGCTGGGCGCAACACGCGTTTTTGCTTGCCCGAAACCGGCCTCGGCATGATTCCCGGCGTAGCCGGAACGCAAACCGCGACCCGCCGCCTGCGGCTTGGGTGGGCTCTTGATCTATGTATTACCGGCCGTTGGATTGACGCCCGCGAGGCTTTGTCTATAGGTTTGGTCGCCGAAGTCGTGCCGAACGGATCGCTTGACCGCTCGGCCCATGCCTTGGCCCTTAGGCTTGGACGGTTGCCACGCGCTGCCGTGGCCGCCGCCAAGCTCGCCGTGTGGGAAGGGCTTGAGCTGCCGCTCGCCGACGGTTTGGATCTCGAGGCTCGGCTAGCCGAGCGTCTGCAAAGAATATATTTGGCGGATCAATAGCCCCGCCGTGCGCATCAGGCCGCGCAGGAGGTAACTGGACCTGTGAACACTATCAACTTCATCAGCATCCCGGGTTCGATTGTACCCGAGCAGGAAGTTCTCGTTTTTGGCGAAAATCGCCTGACCTACGCCGACCTAAACGATCTGGTTGCGCGCCTTAGTACAGTCTTCAAAAGGCTTGGCCTGAAGCAACGCGATGTGCTGGCAATCCTCGATACTAATTCCCATCTCTATGTGGGCGCTTACTATGCCGCGGCTAAAGCTGGCCTGACCTTTCTACCGCTCAATTACCGCGCTAAGGAAGCCGAGCTCGAGTATATGATCAATACGGCCGGCACCAAGGTGCTGTTGGTGGGCGACCGCTACATTGATTTGATTAATAGTCTCAAAGACAAGCTGCCCGGCGTGCGCTTTATCGCGGTCGGCGCCGGCGACGGCAAGCTGCCTGAACTTGCCAAACTCGCCGCCGATGCTGAACCTGACGAAACTGACGCTGACATTGAGGAAGAAGACGTTTCGGTCCTGATGTACACGAGCGGCACGACCTCGCTTCCCAAGGGCGTGATGCTGAGCTTCCACGACTTCACGGCCTACGTCACTGCAAACGTTGAGATGGCGGACGGCACCGACAAGGGCGTTTTCTTAGTGTGCGCGCCCTTCTACCACATCGCCGGGACCACGGCGATGATGACCAATCTGTGGGCCGGCCGCAAAATGATCGTGATGCCTCAGTTCGAGGCCCGCTCATGGCTCGAATTAGAGGCCAAAGAACACGTTACGCATGCCTTCGTCGTCCCAACCATGATGAAACAGTTGCTCGACGATCCCACCTTTCCAAAGACTGATTTTTCATCGCTGACCAATCTCGCCTACGGTGGCGCTCCGATGCCCATCGCGGTCATCCGCCGCGCGATTGAGGCCTTCCCGAAAACAGTGGGCTTCGTTAACGCCTACGGCCAGACCGAGACGACCTCTTCGCTTACGATTCTTGGCCCCGACGACCATCGCATCAGCGGCTCGTCAGAAGAAGTCGAGCTCAAGCTGAAGCGGCTCAATTCTATAGGCAAACCGCTCCCCGACGTCGAAATCAAGGTGCGCGACGACGACAACCAGTTCCTTCCAGCCGGAGAAGTTGGCGAGATTATCATCCGCACTCCGCGTATCATGAAGGGCTACGCTGGCCGCAAGGACGATATGGCGCTCGCTGATGGTTGGCGCGCGACCGGCGACCTCGGCTGGGTTGACGAAGAGGGTTATGTCTTCTTTGCCGGGCGCAAAGACGACATGATTATTCGCGGCGGCGAGAATATCGCACCTGCAGAGATCGAAACTGTGCTGATGAGCCATCCGGCCGTCGAGGAAGCCGCGGTCATCGGCATTCCCTCGGTCGAATGGGGCCAGACCGTCAAGGCGTACGTCGTGTTGCGACCCGGAGAAAAGGCCGACGCCAAAGATATTCAGGATTTCTGTCGGACGCGCTTGGCCAGTTTCAAGCGTCCGGAGTCGATTGAGTTCATCGACGCGTTGCCGAAAAACGCCCTCGGCAAAATCCTGCGCAAAGAGTTGCACGCGCAGAATCAGGCTCAAGCTTGATTCCGAATTCGCAAGGATAAGAGGCACGCGCGAGCTCTGCTGATTCCAATCGAAGCCAGACAAACGGACTCGAATCGTGGCAGATACGAACAAGCGCTCGCGCCGTAAGGACGCCACCAGACAGTCCCGTAATGGCCGCAGTGGAAGTTCCAAGCGCGCAACGCAGCTTGAGAGTGTTGTTTCGATTGCTCGGGACGAACATCACATTCTCGCGACGCTCGACTGCGCCGCTTCGGGCAAACGCGTTACAGCCCGGATGGCGCAACAACTTCTCGAATTGGCCGAGGACGCTGAGGACGATCCGACCGTCTATGCACTGATCATCACAGGATCCGGTAACACCTTCTGCGCTGGTTTCGAGCCTGAGGTTGATCCGCGACTGGTCGAGACCCTCGCGCTGGTCTCCAAGCCGACGCTCGCGCTGATCAACGGAGATGCGATCGATGAAGGCCTCGAACTCGCTATGGCCCTCGATCTGCGCGCCGCCGCCCCCTCATCGCGCTTCGCCCTGACCCAACTGGAGCGAGGCACACTCCCATGTTTCGGCGGTACGCAACGTCTCCCGCGCCTGATCGGTGCGGCCCATGCCCTGCGCATGATTCTCACCGGCATCGCACTAGATGGCCGCGAAGCGATGCGCCTTGGACTCGTTACCTACCTCGCAAAAGATCGCACCGATCTTAAACGGCTCAGTGGCGAAATCATCGCGACGCTTACGAGTCGTGGCCCGCTCGGTACCCGGATGGTTAAAGACGCCGTCAGGAATGGTTATGATATGACCTTGGATCAGGGCATCAGGCTTGAAGAAGATCTCTATGCCTTGCTACAAACCACTGCCGACCGCGCCGAAGGCGTCCGCGCCTTTCTCGAAAAGCGCAAGCCGCTTTTCAAAGGCGCGTGATTTAAATATCGACTGAGGAGTGCTCGTACCTTAATGGCTAATCAACTTGGCAAAGTTTACATCTGTAGCAAATGCTCTTCGCAGGTAATCGTGACAAAAGGCGGCACGGGCCAGCTCAAGTGCTGCGGCGCCCCAATGGATCAAAAGAAGTAATTTGGCCGGCAGCGAAGTTTTTCGTCATTGGCTCATGAGTTGATTTGAACCAGCGCCTCGAGGCTGTCGGCTGGAGCTATGTTTAGAATAACCCTCAGCTTTGATAACGGCCCCGAGCCAGGTGTTACGCCGCAAGTTCTCGATCAACTCGAGGCGCGCGGCATCAAGGCGGCTTTCTTTGTCGTCGGGGAAAACCTCGCCGACCGCGCGCGTATGCGTCTGGCCGAACGGGCGCACGCGGAAGGACACTGGATTGGCAACCATACGCTCACGCATAGCGTGCCACTCGGGCTGCGGCGCGATCGCGGCGGCGCAACCTTCGAGATTTGCCGTACCCAAAGGGCGCTCGGCGGCTTGGCTCATCCTGATCGCCTGTTTCGTCCGTTTGGCGGCGGTGGCCAATTGGGCAAACTGCTGCTGAATCAAGAGGCTCTGGATTGCCTCACCGATGGCGGCTACACCTGCGTCCTCTGGAATTGCGTCCCTCGCGATTGGGAACAACCCGACGCCTGGGTCGACCGCGCGCTCGCCGAATGCCAATCGTGTCCATGGAGCCTTGTCGTGCTGCACGACCTCCCTACCGGGGCAATGCGTCATCTGCCGCGTTTTCTCGAGGAAGCGAGCCAGGCTGGCGCGGAGTTTGTGCAGGAGTTTCCGCCAGAATGCTTGCCGATTCGCCGCGGCACCCCCGCGATGCTGCTCAGCGATTACGTGCAAGGCCTAGATTGAAAGCCCTGCGGCCACATGCGCTCGACCGGTGCCGACGCGGCCGCCCTCGCCATCTCACGGCGCCTTTGATTAGAGTATCGCGCAATCTGTCGTTGTCTGCATTAAAGGGGATTTGGTGTGTTAGGAACTATTATCGCCGGCCTGATCGCCGGATGGCTCACTGGCAAGCTGATGCGCGGACGCGGCTACGGCGTCCTCATGGATATTCTGCTCGGTTTGGTCGGTGCGGTTATCGGCCGTGCAATTTTCGCCCGTCTGGGCGTGTTCGTCTACGGTGGGATCGGCTTTATCGCGATGGCTGTGGTCGGAGCCGTCATCCTCGTCGCGATCATCCACCTGATCCGCGGCCCTGACCGCCGCTACGTCTAAACCGTCGCAATCGCATTCTTAGGCAGGTCTCCAACCGAAATTCATATCGCGTTGAAGCCTTCGCGGCTAAACAAGACGCGATTTTCGCCGAGTCGCTCGCGCAAGGCCTTGAGCAGTGCTGTCTCCGCTCCCGGCAAAAACCATTCGGCGTACCCCAGGCGCTCGTAGAACCCGCCCATCCCCAACGACCGTGACCGGCGTCCCTTCGCGCCGTCACCATCGAAATAGGTGTCGACTATCACGCGGTCCGCCGCTTCTTCAGCGATCGCTGCAAAATGCTCAGAGTCGTTTGGCATCATCGGCGCGATTGCCATCTGCGTGGAGATCCCTGCTGCGCGGAGCCGGCGCATAGTGGAGATGCGGCGACTCACTGAGGGCGATGTAGGTGTAATCGTGCGGCGAACGCGATCGTCGTCCGTCTCCAGCGTGATGGACACAATCGCTTGGGGGCGGAGCAGCCCGATCAAATCGATATCACGTTCAATCATCGGACTCCGCGTCTGGATCAGCAGTCGTCGCGGCGGATAGCGCACCAATACTTCCAAGACCTGTCGCGTAAGGCCGAGCCGCCGCTCCCATCCTTGGTACGGATCCGTCGCGCTCGACATGAAGATCGCGGTATCGGCCAACCGGCCTTTCGCAGCAAGACTTCTCAATTCCACTTCGAGCCGCTCCGGCAAATCGATCTTCGCGAGTACCCACTCGCCCCATCCGCCGGGATGGGCTCGCGCAACCGGTAGCGCGCGAACGTAGCAAAAGGGACAACCTCCGGCTGATCCGAATGCGCATCCGATGTACGGATTCAGGCTAAACCCAAAGCGTTCGAGGAAACCGCCCGTTGGCGTCAACGCGCGCCCGGCTTGCCGCATCGAATAATGGCGCACGGTCAATTCATATCCCGTCTAGCAAGGCTTGCCGATTGTAGCTTCGGAGTTGACAGAAGTGGGGTGATGCGGCCACAGTTTATTCTATGAAACGGATTGTAATCGGCGGCTTGGCGGCTATCGTGATATTCGCAACTCCGATCGTTTCCTACGCGCAACAGCAATGGGGCCAGGGCGATCTGGACATGGAGTATGATGCCCAGGGGCCACCGCCTTATAACGACGTCGAAAACGGCCAGGTGCTGCAGATTGCCAGCTACCTTGTAATGCCGGTGGGATGGTTGCTGGAACACGGCGTCACCCGCCCTTTGCACGACCTTGCGACCAATTCAGCGGCTGCGCCGATTCTGAGCGGCGACACCGAAATCAAAAATTTCGGCGAGTCTTCCAATGCGAACCTGTTACCACCTGATACCTTCCGGCCGTTTCAGATGCCTGCGAATCCCACCCAGATGGACACAGGGGCTGGTCCGTTGGTAACAGCCAACACCAACTCTGAAAGTCCGATTCTGCCGCCCGTAACTTACGGTCAGACCGTAGCGACTCAAACCACAACCACTACGATCGCGAACCCTTACCCGAATACGACCCGGCAGGCCGTCATCCATTAGTGTCGCGGGCCGCGTTTTGTGGTCCAGCAGCTTAAAGAGCGACTCTCCCCGCGAGTCGCTCTTTGCTTAAAGTTCACCGCTTCAGAAAGTCTTCCTAAGCGACCAATCCAGCTGATCGCGCCCAACGGTATTTTGCTCCTAGCACCGCGACTGGCTTCTCGGTCGTGTACGGATAGGCCGGGATCCCGTGATCGAACAGGTACTCGCTCGCCTTCTCAACTTCGACATCACCGACCAGCGAAGCGACCACCGGCTTGTCGATTCCGCTGCGGCGTGCTTCTTCGACGGCCTCTGTCGCAAGCTTCGCGAACACCATCGGCGGGGTGATGATCGTATGCCAGTAGCCCAGAATCAGCGCGTGGATCCGTGGATCACTCAGGCCCAGCCGGATTGTGTTTTGATAGGTCGTAGGCGGTTCGCCGCCAGTAATATCAACCGGGTTGCCCGCCGCGCCAAACGGTGGAATGAATTTGCGGAACGCGGCATCAAGATCAGGCGGCATCGCCATCAGCTTCAGGGCATTGTCGACGCAAGCGTCTGACAACAGCACGCCCGAACCCCCTGCCCCAGTGATAATCAGAACATTTTCGCCTTTCGGGGTCGGCAGAATCGGCAGGCATCGTGCGAATTCGAGCATATCGTTGAGGCTCATCGCCCTGACGACACCGCTTTGGCGCAAAACGTCGTCGTAGATTCGATCATTCCCGGCCAAGGCCGCGGTATGGGATGCCGCAGCCCGCGCACCCATCGCCGTTCTTCCGGCCTTGAGCACGATCACCGGCTTCTGCCTCGAGACCCGCCGCGCGACCTCCGCAAAAGACCGTCCGTCTTTCAGATCCTCTACATGCATCGCGATGACCTGGGTGTTCGGATCTTGCTCGAAGAAAGTCAGCAGGTCGTCCTCGTCGATATCCGACTTGTTACCAAGCCCGACGATCGCCGACACTCCCATTCGCGCCGACCGGCTGAAGCCAATAATCGCCATGCCTACACCGCCGCTTTGCGACGACAGCGCAGCCTTACCCTTAACGTCGTACGGCGTGCAGAACGTCGCACAGAGATTCTTGTGGGTGTAGTAGAAGCCGTAGATATTCGGCCCCATCAGCCGCACATTGTATTCTAGCGCAACCCCGACAATCTGATTCTGCAGGTCAACATTGCCGGTCTCAGCGAAGCCTGACGGAATCAGCACTGCCCCTGGGATAGCTTTTTCGCCGCATTCCTTCAGCGCTCCTGCGACCAGTGGCGCCGGAATCGCGAATACCGCAACATCAACCGGCCCCGGAACATCCTTAACGCTCTTGTAGGCCTTCTTGCCAAGAACTTCGGCCACTTTCGGATGGATCGGATAAATCTCGCCCTGGTAGCCCCCGTTGATGAGATTCTTCATCACAGAGTTGCCAATCTTGCCGTCCTCGGGCGAAGCGCCAATCACAGCAACCGCATTGGGCTGCATGATGCGGGTCATCGAGCACAGAATCTCTTGCTGCGTCGGCCGGTACCGCTCCCTGGGCGCTGCAAAATCGACGATTACGCGTACGTCGGCAGCCGTTGCCCCATCCTTGCGGGCAAAGACGGGATTCAGATCGAGTTCCTGGATTTCTGGGAAGTCGGCGACCAATTCGGAAACCGCGACGATAATTCTCGCCAGTGCCTCGCGGTCAACCGCATCGCCGCCGCGGACGCCTCGCAAAATCTCGGCCGCCGCGATCCCGTCGATCATCGACAGCGCTTCATCCCTCGTTGCCGGTGCGAGACGAAAAGTCACGTCTTTCAGCACCTCGACCAGAATCCCCCCGAGGCCGAACGCTGCTACTTTGCCGAAGCTCGGATCGGTGAGCGCCCCAACGATCACCTCGACCCCGCCGCTCAGCATCGCCTGGATTTGCACGCCATCTATCGCCGCATCAGCATTGTATTTACGAGCGTTGTAGACAATCGATTCGTAGGCGGCCTCGGCCTCGTGCGCGTTCTTGACCCCCACGACTACGCCCCCAGCCTCGGTCTTGTGCAGGATATCGCGTGAGACGATCTTCATGACTACTGGGTAACCGATCTGATCGGCTAGCCGGCCGGCGCCATCCCCCGAAACCGCTAACGCCTCTTTTGGCACCGGTATCCCATAAGCGTCGCATAGCGCCTTGGCCTCGGCTGGAGCCAAGCTCGTCCGCTTCTCCGCCTTGGCGCGATCTAATACTTCGCGCACCACTGCCTGCTTGCTACTCATGAAAACCTCCCGGACGCTTGCCGCCACCCAATCGCCATGGACAAACTCATCCATAATCGCCCTGATTCTCCCGGGTGGTCACCCCGCAAGCCTCAGCCGCCTTGAGTTTGCGTACGCCCTATGCGCTAATGAGCGCGAAGCCACAACCCTAACGCCGGTGGCGCGAGTTCGTCAATTCTCAAGCGTATTCTACTTTCTTACCGCAGGAGCGGTTGCTATGGTTGAAAAGACGATTGAACTGGTCGGGATTTCGTCCAACTCGATAGAAGACGCCGTCCAACTGGCCTTAGCGCGGGCTGGCGTGACCATTTCGGGCATTCACCACGCCCATGTCGAGGATATTTCGGCGATTGTTGATAACAACTCAGTTACCAAATGGAGGGTTGCACTAAAGGTATCCTTCCTGGTCAAAGATCAATTGCACGAATGACGCGTACCTTGTCTCGCCGGACTGCGTAAACGAACCCACGCGGCCGGTAGACGGGGTCCCGGAGGGGAAGCGGCATGCACCGGATCGACCATCATGGCGATCACGGAGCCCTGTACCGCTTCCGTTGAAAGGCCCTGCTTATGTCAGCGAAAGTAGTTGAAGTTCATCCAGGTATCTACGAGATTTTCCTGCCGCTCCCGATGCGGCCCACTATTGTCAACGTCTGGTTGATCGATTGCCACGGCGCATGGGCGTTAGTCGATACCGGCATGAACACGCCGGAGAGTTTTGCCACTCTCGAAGACGCCTTTCGCCAAGTCGGCACCCGCCTCGAAGATCTGGACCTTCTTATCGGAACGCATCACCACGTCGATCATTTCGGCACCTCGGGACGCATCAAGAAAGTCAGCAACGCCACCACATTGCTGCACCCATCCGAAGTCGAGCGCGTCAACCGGATGCTCACCCTCGGGCCGATTTCGATGCAGCCTGAAGCTCAAAAGTTCTTTAATCGCCACGGGTTTCCAATAGAGAAATATCCAATCGAAGGGATGCGCCCGGCCTGGATGGGTAGCGATATGTACAATCCCCTGCCCAACCCGGACAAGTTCCTCACCGACGGTGACATTATTTCGCTCGGCGATCGCAAAATCGAAATCATCTGGACGCCGGGACACGCGCCCGGTCACTGCGTCGTCTATCTACGCAAAGAGAAAGTGCTGATCGTTGGCGACCACATGCTTCCGAAGATTACACCGCATGTCGGCGTCTACCCGTCGGGCCCCGGCAACCCGCTCGGCGACTTTATCGACTCCCAGATGAAGGTACAGAACTTCGACGTCGAAATGGTCCTTCCTGCCCACGGTGGCATCTATAACGATCATCGCTACCGGGCCAACCAGCTCATCGAGCATCATCGCTACCGGGAGGCCGAAATGCTCGATCTCATCAGGCGCAAACCGTTATGCGCATTCGATATCGCAGCGCAAATCTTCGGTGACGAAGAACGGCCCATCTTCCATGTGATGGCCGCTACGTTCGAGACCCTCGCCCACCTGGAACTCGCCTGTGTCGAAGGACGCGCACGCCGGACGGAACGTGAAGACCGCACGGTTTACCAGGCAGCTTAGACGCTGAATTGCCGTTCATTCACGCAATCGCCCGATGCTTGAGCAGCAGGCGATTGCGCGCGTCCGCGTCCAAAACGTTGCTTCCACAGCCATCATCAAGCGGAAGACCGATGGATACCTGCCCGCGCCACTCGGAGATTACGGGATTGTTACGACGGTTCGGCGGGTGGGGTTTTGTCACCCCATTTACCCGTCCGATCCGCCGGTCTAATGCTTAAAAGAAGGGCAGGATGCCTAAACGATGGCGTTCAAATCGCCTGTGACACCCGCTTGCTATGACGCGTTGGAGCGCTTATCCGGCCACTCCGTACCACTGGAGAGCGCCGTGCAAGCCTACGGGTTGATACTCCCGCCAACTGCTGATTACGCCATTCTTTGAGGCCCGAACGTAGGAAGCTGGGCTCGATCCCCAAGGTCTCGCAGACCGTCGCGAACGAGAACGGACCGTCGCCCTCCTCGCCGCAGAGCCATTGCTCGGCCTCGTTAAATAAGCGTTTTCTCGGGCCATTTTTGGCATCGGCGTTATTCTGAAAGCACCTTAGTGCGTCCTCCAACACCGCCATCATCAAGCGCTTGACCGGTGCCATCGCGCTGTCATCGCGCCTCGAATCATAATATTGCTCGGGCGTGAGGACGTCAGGAACGAAGATTGATCCAAGTACGCCGTTTTCCCATTCCATAGTATTCGAGTAGCTCACTTTCTAAAGGTTGCGACCGCCAGCACCGCCACCGTGTGCGTCTCGGCGTCAGCTGCTGGGTTTACAAGCAACGACCGTGCCGCTGTGTTACGAGCCTAGTAAGTCGAGCGGTAAAATAGACTACTCAGACGCCAAAGTCCAGCTTTTTCCCCAGCCGTCCACTCGTTCAGCCTTTTCTGTCTCGCTTTCGTCAAAGCTTCTCACTCATTGAGCGAAAGCGCTTGACTACGATCGCCATTTTTTCGGCTAGCTATACCAATCTGAGACATGCCGAAATCTTGGCACCTGCTAACATGCCGATGCTTGCCTGGCAGGATGACCGGCGTTTTAACTTTTGATGTGTTCTGATGAATCCCCTCTAGGGCCGGATTCTCGATTCGAGCGGTATTATTGCAAGGGCCCCGAGGTTCCGCCTGCACCCCCTCCGCCGGGGCCAAGCTTACGCTCTTCCAGTTTAAAGGTAAGCACATCAATAAGAGTGCTCGCCCGATTACTCAGCGCTTCCAGCAGCGTCTGCTTCTCGATTGGCGAAACGTCGAGGTGAAAGCAAATGTAATTGATTAGATCAATGCCGCGCAGTCCGCGCTGATCGACCAACGAACGCCAGACGTCATTGGCCGATTCACCGAGGAAGCCGACCAGCAGCTCCCGCAAAGTCAGCATCTCAGCATCACTCAAGCCGCTATCCGCCTCCGCTGGCGGCATCCAAGTCACGCGGGCCTGACGAAACGAGCGTTCG